>PUKQ01000213.1 GCA_003550565.1 Syntrophomonadaceae bacterium | reverse complement strand
GTTGAACTACCGCAGGGGTGATGGGGCTTCATTGGTATTGTTGGAATTAACCAGTTAAACTGCCTTAGTGGTTTAAGGTAAGGAGTAATAAATTGACTGCCATCCTAACAGCCGAAGGGCTAACTTATAATTATGAGACATCATCCGGATTTGTAGAGGCTTTAAAGGGTATAGATCTTTCGGTATTTAAAGGAGAGCACGTAGCGGTTATTGGATCTAACGGCTCCGGTAAGTCAACTCTCTTAAAACACTTCAATGCCCTGCTTGTTCCAAAGCAGGGTATAGTTCGTGTAAAGGGCCTTGATACTCATAAAAATTCAAATATAGCCCGTATAAGGCAAATATGCGGTATGGTTTTTCAAAATCCCGATAACCAGATTGTAGCTACCACTGTAGAAGAAGATGTAGCTTTTGGCCCGGAAAACTTGGCTTTGCCTTCCACGGAAATAAAAAAACGCGTTATAGAAGCTATGGAAACTACAGATATTAATTTCCTGGCTGCTTCTCCCCCCCATAATTTATCCGGGGGACAAAAGCAGCGGGTAGCCATAGCAGGTGTACTGGCTATGGGTTCGGAATGTCTACTTCTTGATGAACCTACTTCTTTGCTTGATCCCCGCGGAAAAGAAGATACAATGAACTTGATCAAAAACCTCCATAAAAATGCGGGTATAACAATTATGCACATCACCCAATCTATGGAAGAAGCTGCTCTGGCTGACCGAATTATTGTTATGAACTCAGGAAAGGTTATTTATACAGGCAAACCTGATGAAGTTTTAAGCAAGGTGGAAAAAATGAAAGAATGGCACCTGGAAGCTCCGGCCATGGCCGTGCTGGCGGAAAAAATTCGCGAAGCCGGTGTTAACTTGCCCTCCGGTATAATTCATATGGACGAGTTGGTGGAAAGCTTATGTTCTTAAAAGTAGAACAGCTAAACTATAAGCACATGAAGGGTACCCCATTTGAGGTGCATGCCCTCCGAGATGTCAATTTTCAAGTGGAAAAAGGAGAATTTATAGGATTAATTGGTTCTTCGGGAGCAGGAAAAACCACTTTGGTCCAGCTCTTAACGGGGTTAATTGTTCCCAGCAGCGGAAAGATATTTATCGAAGGAACTTCTGTGGAAAAGGATGCTGCTGCCTGGAGCAGTTTAAGAAAAAAAATGGGTATAGTTTTTCAACATCCCGAACAGCAGCTTTTTGCGGAGACAGTATTCCAGGATGTTGCTTTCGGTCCGCGTAATTTAGGTGAAAGTGAGGATAATATTAACCAAAAGGTACAAGATTCACTGGCACAGGTGGGTTTAGATTACCATCAAATAAAAGATTTATCACCATTTAACCTTAGCGGTGGGGAAATGCGGCGGGTAGCCCTGGCAGGAATAATTGCCATGCAGCCGGAAGCTCTTATTTTAGATGAACCCACAGCGGGGCTTGATCCCCGGGGGTGTGAAGATTTTTTAGGCTATATCGAGGATTTTCACAGAAAAAAAGGGATGACCATAATCATGGTTTCTCACCGCATGGAAGAAATCGCGCGTTATGCTCAGAGACTGCTGGTTTTACACCGCGGAGAATTAGTTTTAGAAGGTGACAAGCGGACAGTTTTTAGCCATCGCCAAAGGTTAAAAGAAATTGGCTTGGAACTGCCCCAGATTTCTTTGTTAATGGAAAAATTAAGAGCCAGGGGCAAAGAAGTGCGCCCGGATATTTTTACTATTGATGAAGCCTGTAAAGAAATTACAAATTATTTGCGTAAAGGGTACAATTAATCATGGGCAGCCGCAGTATTACTATTGGCCAATATATTCCCGGAAATACTTTTATGCACCAATTAGATCCCCGGGCAAAATTATTAGCCTTGTTTATGTTTATTGCTGCCATTTTTATTGTAAAGGCGTGGGAAGCCTTTATTCCTTTCGTGCTCCTGGTTATTGCCCTTTATCTTGCAGCGCATGTTCCTTTCCGTTATTTTTTGCGGGGCATAAGGCCTATTATCTATATTATTGTGCTTACCTCTGTCTTGCATATTTTTTTTACCGGTGGCGGGGAAGTTTTGTTTCGTTACGGCGTAATAACTGTGGAAGCAGCTGGTGTGGAACTCGGCCTTTTTACTATTATCCGTTTAATGCTGTTGGTGTTTTTTACCATGCTGGTAACTTTAACTACTACTCCTCTTTCTTTAACAGAAGGGCTGGAAAGATTTCTTTGGCCTTTAAAATATTTAAAAGTGCCTGTAGCAGAAATAGCCATGATTTTAAATATCGCATTGAGGTTTATTCCCACTCTTATGGAGGAAAGCGAGCGGATAGTAAAAGCTCAAATGGCCCGGGGGGCTGATTTTGGTCAGGGCAATATATTGAGGAGGATTAAGTTCTTGGTGCCTGTAATAGTCCCCCTGTTTGTAAGCGCTTTTAGGCGTGCCGATGAGTTGGCTGTAGCCATGGAATCTCGTTGTTACCGGGCAGGAGCAAAAAGGACCCGTATGAATGAATTAAAGTTTGGGAAACAAGACTATGGAACAGTAGCCATTTCTGTACTCGTAGTAACCGGAGCTGTTTTAAGCAGATTTATACCCGGTGGATGATCACTCTGGGGGATAAAGGTTTTATGCTTTCTTTTAGAGGAGGTGGGGAATGCAGAACGTTAGAATCCGGCTTGCATATGAGGGGACGGCATACGGGGGATTCCAACTTCAAAAAAATGCGATTACCGTTCAAGAAAAACTTGAAAATGCTCTTTACAGTATTTATGGTAAAAAAATTAGAGTAATGGGAGCGGGGCGAACAGATTCCGGCGTCCATGCGCGGGGCCAGGCAGCAAATTTTTTTGCCGAGCCCCTTGTCCCGGTGGAAAAGATACCCTGGGCATTAAATACTGCATTACCGGAAGACATTGTGGTTTGGGAAGCGTCTTTGGTGCCGGCTAGCTTTCGAGCGGGGCGGGATGCCGTCAGTAAAATCTATTTGTATACAATAGATAATGCTCGTTTTATTCAGGTCTTGCGGCGCAGGTACAGCTGGCATTGCCCTGATGAATTGAATATAGAGTTAATGCGAGAAGGATGCCGGCTCATGGAGGGGGTGCATGACTTTAGAGCTTTTAGGGCCTTAGGCAGTGATGTTAAAAATACAGTACGTAACATTTTTCAGGCAGAAATCATAAGAATTCCTGCAGAAGAAATAATTTGTTTTAAAGTAGAAGGAGATGGCTTTTTATACAAGATGATGCGTTTTATGGCTGGAGCCCTCGTGGAGGTGGGTAAAGGTGATTTATCACTGCAAGAGTTAAAGGCAGCCCTTCAGGGGGCGGAAATTCACCCGGGCCCGGCTCTGCCGGCAAAAGGCCTTTGCCTGGAAAAAGTAAATTATTAAGCTTAGACACCCGGAAAAATGTGAAATTACATTTTAGGAAGTAGGAAGGAAAAAAAAATTGTTCCCTGTTTCTTATTTTGAAGAGCCTGGAAGAGCCTGTATGGGAAAGAAATATTGCTTGTTTACTCAAAAAAATGTATCCATAAATGTAAAAAATTTTTTGCTAGCATACGCTTTTTATTAAATATAATCTGCTGATCCTTGACAGCAGATGGTTGGTATTATAAAATTATCTTCGTGATTAAAATAGATAAATCAGCGTATTAAATATTTTAGGAGGAACTCCAATGAACGCCAAAACTTATATGGCCAGGTCAAATGAAATAGATAAGAACTGGTATCTTGTAGATGTAGCCGGCAAACCTCTAGGTAGAGTGGCTTCTCAAATAGCGCATATTTTAAGAGGCAAACACAAGCCCGAGTTTACACCTCATGTTGATACGGGAGATTTTGTGGTAGTGATTAACGCGGAGAAAGTTGTCTTAACGGGCAAAAAAGCTGCTCAAAAAAAGTATTATTGGCATACCGGATATGCCGGTGGCATTAAGCAAAGAAGCTTTGTGGAAATGATAGAAAAAAAACCCGAACAAGTTATCTAGTTGGCAGTGAAGCGTATGCTGCCTCAAAACAGTCTGGGGCGGGCAATGCTTAAGAAACTAAAAGTATACCGGGGCAGTGATCACCCCCATGAAGCTCAAAAACCCGTAGAGTGGAACCTTATGGAGCATCGGGGAAAGGAGGAATAAATATTGTCTCAGGTACAGTATTATGGAACAGGCCGCAGAAAAGTTGCCGTAGCGCGTGTTCGCCTGTTGCCTGGCGATGGCCAAATATTGGTAAACAACAAGCCGTTGGGGGAATATTTCGGCACGGAGTCGATGAAGATTAAAGTTCGCCAGCCATTAAAGGCATTAGGCGTGGAAGATAAATTTAATGTCAAGGCCAAAGTTGAAGGCGGAGGCATAGCAGGACAGGCGGGAGCTGTTAGTCATGGAATTGCCAGGGCACTGCTTCAAAGTAATCCGGAATATCGCACCCTTTTAAAAAAGAAGGGCCTTATCACCCGGGATCCTCGGATGAAAGAAAGAAAGAAATACGGTTTAAAAAAAGCTCGCCGCGCTCCTCAGTTTTCCAAGAGATAAAATTTGCTGTGTAATTAATTGTTTTACCAGAATTAACGGGCACTCACAACTGGAACAATCCAGGATTGAGTGCTTTTTTTTGGGGGAGAAAAAAAATGGGGCCCGGGAATGAATTAATATATAAACAGGGAACAGAGTCTATGTTGGCGAAGTAGGAAATCATAAATAATGGGGATGTTCGCAGGAGATAAATATGAATAAGATATGTGTTGGTAGCCCGGAAAAATTGGAAGAAAAACTCAAAAAAGATCTCTACGGGTTAAAAGAACAAGATTTTTTACAACCGATTAAGTTGGTAGTCCCTTCTAACCTGGTGGGCATTTACCTGCGGCGCGCACTGGTTTGTCGCGGACTAAGCCATGCAAATATTGAATTTTGCACCTTTGCTGACCTGCTTCAGGAAATAACCGATTTTTTTGCTGCTCGCTCCCAAAAAAAATCTTTGCCATTCTATGGCGAAGAAAGAGTTATAAGTATGATCACGGAAAATATAACTCCTAATTCATATTTTGCGCCTGTTTCCACTTACAAAGGGTTTCAAAAGGCTTTAAAGCAAACCTTTCAAGAGTTAAGAGCGGGAGGTGCCGAAGATTATTTACAGAGCCTTGAAGGATGGAAAGGTGAAGAATTGCGCCGTTTATTCCATAATTATCAGCATTTGCTGAAGGACTATGCAGTTTCCTGGGCAACTTCAGGGCAGAATGACTGCATTAATATCGATGATGAAGAATATTCATTGCCGGTAATTTTTATCTTCGGGATCTATAAATTAAATAACTTGCAGAAAGAACTTTTAAAGAAACTGGTTTCTTCTACCACCGTGTTTATTTATATCCCCGACTATCTTCCAAATGGGGATAATAGAACCAAAATATTGCACTGGTTGGAAGAATTGGATTTACCGCGGGAAGAAGTAGGGAAATCCCACGGCGAAAGCTTGCTAAAATCTTTGCAGAGTAATATAGGCCATGTTTTTTTTCCAGTGCCTTTTGCTAAAAACACAAAAAAAGTCAAAAAGAATATGCTTAAACAAACACATTTCTCTATTAACAATGATAATAATGAAGATAATTCTCTGGAAGTATGGTCCGCTCCTAATGAAGTGAAAGAAGTTCAAGAAATAGGGCGAAAAATAACAGACTTTGCCCAAGCAGGTTATCAACTGCGAGAAATGGCAGTATTGGTGAATGGTACTCATTATAATTCTCTACTGGGTGAAATTTTTAATTCTTTGGGGTTACCTTACTACCTTCCTGCCGAAATTTCCCTTGATTCTACTCGTACGGGCAGAGGGTTGCTTATGTGCCTGCAGCTTTGCTACAGTTCATGGACGCGGAGGGAAGTAACTGATCTACTGCATTTTGCTCCATTTGACTACGGCAGGATTATGCCCGGAGAAAAAGAGCCTGTGGTATCTCTCTGGGACTATCTTACTTTAAAGGCCGGGATAACTTCCGGAAGAGAAGAATGGAAATACAAGCTTGAGCGCCTATCAAAAAGGCTGGAAATAGAAGCCCGTACTGCCGAAACTAGTAAAGAGAAAAAAACTCAAACTGCCGACATGCAAGAGCAATTAGAACAACTTAAACAACTGCAATCATTCCTTTCCCTCTTGTTTTCTGATCTGGATCAAATAGAGATAAAAGATTCTTGGAGCGGAGCTATAGGTTTTTTGGAAGATTTTTTATGTCGTTTTTTTGTGGATGGGGAAGAACGCAAAGAAATTATCAACATATTACGCCCTTTGCAAAGCCTGGATGATTTAGAAAAAGAGGTAGATTTAATTTCTGTTCGCGAGCAAGTGCGAGAGGTATTACAGGAAAATTTTTTATCCCGCAAAAAGTACCAAAAAGACGGTATAACAATCATTCCTCTGCAATCTGCTCAGAGCCTTCGTTTTCAGGTAGTTTTTATCCCTGGGCTTTTGGAAAACAAATACCCCGCCCCTTTTCGCCAGGATCCCCTTCTTCTTGACGAAGAAAGAAAAATAATGGGGAATAAAATATTCTTAAAGAGAGATGATCTCGAACTACAGGCTTTTTCTTTTGCAGATGCCGTTAATTGTGCCGCAGAAAAACTGATTTTGTCTTATCCTCGTGGAGACAGTCGCAGCAATAAAGAACGCAGCCCCTCTCCTTACCTTTTGAAAGTTGGAGAAGCTTTAACCGGAGAAATTCACGGGCCGGCAGAAATTCACAAAATTCCGGGTTTCCAATTTATCTCTTCTTCCTTCATTCCTTCTGAGGAGAAAGTGTTGAGCACCCGCGAGTATGACTTTTTGCTTTTGAACCGAGAATGTAGGGAGGTATTAAATGATTATTTTTCTCAAAAGTATCCCTGGTTTCAGGCTGCGCGTGAGGCTTTTCAAAATAGGGGGTTGCCTGAATTTACGTCAGCCGAGGGATTATTTAGGGGGGAGGAAGCCCGATCCATATTGGCGGAAGACTACAGTCCCTGGAAGGGCACTGTATCCATTTCCTATCTTGATGATTATATTTCTTGCCCCCATTATTTTTTATGCAAGCGATTGTTGGGAGTTGTTCCCATGGAAGAACCGGAAGAGATGCGGCGTATCGATCATCAGAGTAAGGGTTTGTTGATGCACCGCATACTGGAGGTTTTTTTTCGCCGGGGCGCTTACTTATTTCCTCTAGTTCCGTCAAAGATATCTGAAGCCCGTCACATAATGGAAGAAGTATTGGTCTCTTGTTTTAAAGAAGCGGAAGCAGAAGGCCTAACTGGTTACCCTCTTTATTGGGAAGTGGATCGGGCAAATATCAGATCGGATATGCTGGGTTTTCTGGATTACGAAGCCGAATGCCCTCCTGAGGGAAATCCTCGCTATTTTGAACTTTCTTTTGGAGGCCGTGCACCGGAAAAACTGCGCCGTGATATCTTCGGGGAGAAAATTGAGACTGAATCCGGCAATAAGGCGGTGGTATCACTGCCGGTGGAAAATGAACATGACATATACCTGAAGGGCAGAATAGACCGCATAGATCTCCTGCCGGAAGAAGCGGTACGAGTTATAGATTACAAAACCGGTAAAGTAAGAGTTAAAGAAAAAACATTAAAAGAAGGTATTTCCCTGCAGTTGGCCGGTTATATAATAGCAGCAAAGGAACTCCTTCAGTTAAAAGATATACAAGAAATTGATGCCCTTTACTATTATGTTACCCGTCAAGAGGAGTATAAAAAAGTTGAGGCTACCGGGAGAGACCTGGCGGCCAAGATACCTTTTTTGCAGAAAGTTTTGGAGGTTATCTGTCGAGGTATTTTGGAGGGAAAATTTTTCCCCTATCCCGCAGACAATGGAGATAGGTGTTCTTGGTGTGAATACCGGGTCATATGTGGAAAAGATGTGGAGGAAGTATTTAGATATAAGGCATCAGATCCCCTTATTGCAGATTTTTTGGAAGTTGAAGGGTTTGTCACGAGAGGTTAACTAGTTTTCTATGCACTATATAAGCCTTAATAACAGTATCTCTTTTCAGAGAGGGGTATGGGCAAATGAACAATGATTGCCGCTCTTATAATTATGGAAATCCCGTTGATGAGGCTGAGAGGCAAGCTGTCCGGCATGACTTAAACTCTACTTTCTGGGTAGAAGCCGGTGCGGGAACGGGCAAAACCCGCCTTTTAATTGAACGACTTTTCAATTTGGTAACCTGTGAAGGTGTCCGCCTGGACGAAATAGTGGCTATAACTTTCACAGAAAAGGCAGCCGGTGAAATAAAAACCCGTTTAAGAGAAAAACTTGAAGAGAACTGCCTGAAAAGCAATTCTGAAATGCTTTTGCAACGGATAAATTATGCCCTGGAAGAAATTGAGTCAGCACCCATCATGACTATCCATTCTTTTGCAGCCAGATTATTACGGGAGAGACCGGTAGAGGCTGGAATTGATCCTCATTTTGAAATTCTTGATCAGGAAGATGCTGATGTTTTGCGGGAAAAAATTTGGGAAAAATGGTTCTTAAGAGAACTGGGACTCAAAAGTGAGCCTTTAAGCCGTGCTGTGAAATATGGTTTTAGTGAAAAGCACTTCCGTGATTTGGCCCGGTTGATGCAAGATCATCAGGACTTATTAACAGAAAGCACTTGTGCTTATCCACCTGATTTTCCCGTCCAATCTTTTTTAGAAGAATTAAAGGATTATTATGAAGAGCTTGCTTCCCTTGCCTCCACTTGTAAAACTGCTGAAGATTTGGGCTATCTTCAGTTTGCCCGCTTGAAGCGATGGATGAATACTGTTTTGCCCTTATCGGAAGAAGAACTTATATATTCCATTTTGCACCATATGCCCATGGTCAAAGCTAAAGGGAACAAAAACAACTGGAAGCCCTCGGAAAACTGCTCCCGGCAAAAAAATATCTGTGAAACTATCTTCACTATGCAGAAAGAAATACTTGAAGTTCTTAAGGGAAGGATCCTTAAAGACACGATTTTATATTTGCATAATCTTATCAAGGAGGTCGCTGCGGAAAAAGATAGAAGCGGGGTGTTGGAGTTCAATGATCTTCTGCTTAAAGCCCGTAATTTGTTGAAAGATAATGCGGAAATAAGGAACTATTTCCAAAAACGTTTCCGCTTTCTGCTGGTGGACGAATTTCAGGATACCGATCCTCTGCAGGCGGAAATTATTTTTTTCCTGGCGGAGAAAACTCCCCGTGCTTCCCGGTGGAATGAAGTAGAGATAACCCCCGGTAAACTTTTTATTGTAGGCGATCCCAAACAGTCCATTTACCGGTTTCGGCGCGCCGATATCGAAGTATATGAAGAAGCAAAGGAATGTGTAGAAAAACAGGGGAAGTTTCTCCGGATAGTGCAAAACTTTCGGACCGTTCCTTCCATCATAGAATGGGTTAATTTTGTTTTTTCCCGCCTAATAGTGCCTCAGGCTGGCAGTCGCTACCAACCCCGTTATGAAGAACTTCATTCTTATCGGCGGGAGGAGGAGTTCCCTGCAGTGAAGTTGCTTTCTTTTCCCCCGGAAGTGGAAAAGATGAGCAAAGATGAGAAGCGCAGTCAAGAAGCCTGTGCAGTGGCTTCTTTTATTAAAGAAGCAGTAGGGAGTTGGGAAGTTTGGGATGAGGAGAGGGGCATCAAACGATTACTTGATTATGGAGATATTGGTATTTTATATCCTAATACCACCGGTCTGGAATTTTATCAGCAGGCTTTACAGGAAAAAAAACTGCCTTATCATCAAGAAGGGGGCAGGTTATTTTATCAGCGTCGTGAAGTCCAAAGCTTTATCAACCTCTTAAGAGCAATCGATAACCCTTATGACAGCGTGGCGCTGGTAGCTGCTCTTCAAGAGTATTTTGGGGTTTCCCCGGAAGATCTCTTTTTGCTTGAAGAAAGCGGAGGTAGCATTAATTACCTTCACCATGATTTTATCCCTGCAAATTTTAAAGCGTTCAAACAAATATTTACGCTTTTAGCCCGCTTACATGGAGAAAAGGAAAGGCTTCCCCTGCCGGAATATTTGGGCAAAATACTGCGGGAAACCGGCATCCAAAACTTTTTAATGATTCAGCACCGCGGTGAACAGGCGATTTATAATTTAGAAAAAATCGTAGAAATCTCACGTTCCCTGGAACATAAGGATGTATTTTCACTGCGTCAGTTTATCCGCTGGCTTATGGAAAGAGATGCCAGAAGAAGTGAAGAGTCGGAGTCGATTTTTTCAGAAAAAGAAATGGAGGCGATTCAACTTTCTACAATTCACCGGGCCAAAGGGCTTGAATTTAACCTGGTTCTGCTGGTTAACTTAATGGCAGGTGGTAGTGGGGGCAAAGAAAGATTTTTGGCGGATCGCCTTGGTGGTCGTTTTGAGTTAAAAGGGGGGCCCAAGGGGTTTGCTACTTACGGCTTTGATGAACTAGCAGAAATTGAAAAAGCACGTTTGGAGGCTGAGAAAAAGCGATTGTTTTATGTAGGGGCGACTCGCGCCCGTGATTACCTGATCATCCCCCGTATAGAAAAGGAAAAGCCTGAGGGGTTTCTACAGTACCTGCAAGAAATCGAAGGGGAAGACAATATTTCCCGGGAAATATCGGCAATCATAGATGAAAGTACGGAAACGGAAGAAATAAAAGAAGACGGGAAAAGTATAATAACATCTGCAGACATAGGAGCGCATGCTGCCGGAGAAAGCCGGGGAAGAGCAAGTATCTCAGCTAAAGAAGCGGGGAGCGAGGATAAAAGGGATCAGGCTTTCTCTTCGGCAGAATTAATTGCCCGGCGCGCGCGCCAGGAAGATAAAATTCGCTTAGCTATAGAAAAAAGTGCCCGCCCATTGCCTACTATTAATGCCGGGGAATTGGCGGATAAAGTATTTGCGGACATGATAAAAGAAAATGCTCCGGAAAAATCTTTGAAGCCGGCAGGGGGCGGCACCGGTTTGGGTTCGGCATTTCATCACATTATGGAAAAGATCAACATATGCGAACCGGCTTCGACAGGTTGGGAATACCACTTGCAGGACGCTGCTTCCTACTGGGGACTCACTTTTGAGGAAAAAGAAGAGCTGAGCTGTCTGGTAAAAAATACCGTTAACAGTTCTTTAATCCAACGAGCCTGCAAAAGCAAGTTTTATCGGGAAGTCCCCTTTACCGTGGAAGTGGATGGTTGGATTTTGGAAGGTCTGGTTGATATTTTGTATGAGGGACCTGATGGCATTGTCATAGTTGATTACAAGACTGACGATGTTACCGGTAGTGAGTTGGAAAAACGTTTTAAAGCATACCGTTTGCAGGGTTTATTCTACGCTTTGGCTTTACATACGGCTACCGGGAAGAATATCCGGGAAATAAATATATATTTTGTAAAAGCAAACATAATAAAAAAAATTGAAAACCCATCTCTGGCAGAGATAAGAAAGCTTCTCTTTCAGTTTATTCCCGGTTAAATGGATAATACAATAATTAAAAATTTAGTTAGTTTATAACTATTTATAAAAGAACCCACTGCCGTTCATGCCAGATATGTGGTTGAGAGCATGGAAGAAATATTTATGTTATATTGAATAAAAGATTATGAGTAAGGGGGAGAGCATGAAAACCAGCATGAAAAATACTCAAAATTAGTTGCATATTAGTTGTCAAATATATTTTAGTCTATTATAATATAATTAAAGCAGGAAAAAATAAAAATAGGGATGTTGAAAAAATGAGTATTTCAGAGTATTTAAATAAAAAGCTTAGTAAAGGGACTGTTCACATAACATTAATAGATCCCATGAGACAAGTTCCTGAAATTGCTGTCCGCCTTGCTTACACTGCACAAGAAGTGGGAAGCGATGTAATTTTTGTGGCCGGCAGCAAAGGTGTATCTCAAAAAGGCTTGGTGGAAACTACGGCAGCTGTAAAAGAAAAAGTAAACATCCCGGTTGTTTATTTTCCTGCAGGAGCGGATGCTCTCAGCCTTGATTTTGATGCGATATTATATCTCAGCATGATTAATTCTCAGGATTCGCACTTTATCACCGGTGCCTATGCCAACTCTTCTCTGGTTATGAAAAGATTAAATATAGAAGTTATTCCGGTAGGGTACGTGGTCATTGAACCGGGCATGAAAGTGGGAGAAATCGGCGATGCCGATTTGGTCCCCCGTGATAATTACTGGAAGGCATTGGATTATGCTTTGGCTGCTCAATATTTGGGCATGAAATATATCTACCTGGAAGCCGGTAACGGAGCTGCTCAGCCAGTACCGGCAAATATGATCAGGGTGGTAAAAAAGGAACTTAATATTCCCCTTATTGTAGGCGGAGGTATCCGAACGGCCATTGATGCCCGCAGGGTTCGCCAGGCAGGTGCGGACATAGTAGTAACCGGTACTATCATAGAAAATGCCGGTTACCGGGAGCGGCTGCGTTCCATTTTAAGCGCGTTGAAAGAATAAAGAGAAGAAATTTATCTTGTTAAATAGATCACCAAAATACACCCTTCCGGGTGTATTTTGGTGAAATCCTCGTTCAATCCCGCATAATACCGGATTTTCCCCATAACAAATTTGCAGAGGTTGCTTATTTTTTTCCTAACTACATATTATAAATCCCATTATGTTCTTTTAATGAAAAGGATAAAGGATTAATCCCAGCACAGCCCCGGCAGCAATAATATGAAAGGGGCTTATTTTTTGTTGGAAGCAAAGAATGAAAAGGGCTCCAAAAATTAAAGCGGAAGGAACATCAACCAGTGAATCTTTGCCGATGAAAAATGCGGCTATAACAACAAGGGCTATAAATGCCGGCCGAAAACCTTTAAGAAGGGAGTCCCCGTGAGGATTTTCTTTCAGTCTCAATAAAATTATACTGCCGAAAAGAATTAATATCAGAGAAGGGGTTATGACTCCCAGGGTAGCTACCAGCGAACCGGGAATACCGCCAATATTGTAACCTATGAAAGTGGCGGAGTTAACGGATATGGTGCCCGGGGTCATTTCAGCCACAGCTATGATGTCAACAAATTCAGAGGTGGTAAGCCATCCTCTCCTTATTATTTCGGCTTCTATTAAGGGCAGCATAGTGTAGCCACCCCCAAAACTGAACAAGCCTATTTTCAAAAAAACCCAGTAAAGCTGCAGCAGTACTTCCACTATTTCTTTCCTCCCATGAGTTGATAATATACCCATCCTGTGAGACCGCTTGCTACGATGAGGATAATAGGGTGAATAGTTAACCATAAGCCGGCGATGAGGAGGATAGCCAGAATTATAAAAGTAAACTTAGTGCGGATTATATCTTTACCTAAGTTAAAAGCTGCTGCTGCCACCAGTGCCGTTACAGCAGGCCTAATCCCGTAAAATGCCGCCTGTAAAAAGTAGTGCTCCTTTACCAGTGGAAAAAGGTAAGCGGCAATGGCTACAATGATCAAGATTGATGGGGTTATAATGCCTATAGCGGCCATTATTCCCCCTGATACTCCTCTTACCCTTTTAGCGACCAGCAGGGCACAATTTAAGGCTACAGGCCCCGGCAGCCCTTGAATAAGTGCCATGGTATTATAAAAATCTTCTTTTTCCAGCCAATGGTTACATTCCACCAGTTCTCGTTTAATAATGGGCAGCATAACATAGCCGCCGCCAATGGTGAAGGTCCCTATTTTCAAAAATACCAGGAGAATTTTAAGTAAAGGAACCTTGTTTTGGGGGTTTTCAGTATTATTTTTCATTATATAGCCAGCCTTTAGCAGAATAAAAAGATTCTAATGCTTCATAATAATCATAAATATTAATCTGCTGCAAAGCAGATCAAACATTGACCTTCCCTGGATTCATTCATTTTATCAATTGCTGACGCGACCATGGATGTATTAAAAACTTTGATGCTGCGCTTGCACTTATTGTATCGAAAGAAAGCATGACTAACAAGGAAAACCCGCTAAACTTAAAGTTTTATATAGTGTTTTTTTAAAATTTTTAAAAGTTCTCTATAGGTTAGTGTGCTCATATTCGGAAAGAGTTATTTTATTTATAAATATACTAAGCAGAAATATCGGGAGTTTAATATTTTATTTATAAGCAAATAATAAAATTGCAAGTTTAGATTATCATGTAGGAAATAGCAAGGGCGAAGAAGAATAAATATTAATGCATATGATTAAGAAATAGCATTTAACTTTTTTTTAAAAAAAATCTTCTTATCCTTTGACCAACCGGGAAGTATTGCCGGATGAAATGGCGGAATTACTTTCTCTTAATAAAGAACTGCAAAAATATGCCCATAGGTTAATAGTAATTATTAGCAACAGGCTATAAAATACACATTTGTTCTAAATTATTTGCTTAGAATTACCGCAGCATAGTGTAAAATTATTGTAGGGATTTAGCAGGTAAATTGCTAAAATTTTGCAGTAATGTTAACATAAAAAAAAGTGTGTTCAACAATTTTAAGAAAAAATTTATAAAGGGAGGGGTAATAATGGGGATAGTATTTGCGGGAATTGCGCCTCACCCGCCGCTGCTCATTCCTCAAGTTGGCGGGGGGCAAATTAAAAAAGTAGAAAAAACGGTGCAGGCATTAAAGGATTTAAGCCGCCGGGTAGTTGATTCAGGGGCCGAATCGTTGATAATTATAACTCCGCATGGCCCTGTTATGTACGATGCTGTGGCTGTGACGGATGGCGATTCAATTGTCGGCGACTTCAGTCAATTTGGAGCCGGGGAAGTGCGGCAAAAATTAGAGATTGATGGTAAGCTAAGTGTTTACTTGTTGGAAGAAGCTAATAATGCCGGCGTGCCTGTAAAGTTTGTCCCTGCCAGTAATAATTATTCCCCGCGGCAGGGAACAGGGTTGGATCACGGAGCGGCTGTTCCTCTCTATTACCTCGAAGAACAAGGGTTTAGGGCCGGCGGCTTGCATATAACCTATGGTTTGCTTTCTTTCTCCCAGCTTTACAAGTTTGGGCAAGTTATGCGCCGGGCAGTGGAGCGTCGGGGTTCAAAGGCGGCTATTATTGCCAGCGGCGACCTTTCTCACTGTCTTAATCCCGGAGCACCCGCAGGTTACAATCCTCGCGGGGAAGAATTCGATCAAAAATTGATAGATTTGATTGCCGGTTATCGGGTAGAAGACATTATGCAGATGGATCCTAAGCTAATTGAAGAAGCCGGAGAATGCGGGTTGCGTTCTTTCATTATAACCTTTGGAGCACTGGAAGGATCCCACGTTACTCCGGAAATATTATCCTACGAAGGGCCTTTTGGCGTGGGCTATCTGGTGGCTGCTTTTAATATTTATTCCCATGCTCATACTCACCCACATCCCGGGGAAAACCTGGAGGAAATCATTCCCCGCCTGGCCCGGGATAGCATAGAAAATTATCTGGATAAAGGGACAATTCACTCACCTCCCGAACATCTTCCTTCTGAACTCACTGCTGAAAAAGGCGGGACATTTGTTACGCTGAAAAAAAGAGGGGAATTACGCGGTTGCATTGGTACCGTTGAGCCTGTCCACTCTAATTTGGCAGAAGAGATAATAAAAAACGCCTTCAGCGCTGCTTTTCGCGATCCCCGTTTTTCACCCTTGCAACCGGAGGAATTGAGTGAGATAGATATTTCCGTTGATGTGCTCTCAAACATGGAACTGGTGGAGGAGACTTCCGAACTTGATCCGCGTAAATACGGCATACTGGTGCGTAGTGATGGACAAAGCGGGCTGCTGCTCCCTGATTTGGAGGGAGTGAATAGCGTGGAAGAACAATTAAATATAGCCCTTCAAAAGGCAGGTATTTCTTCGAATCAGTCCTACCAGATTTATCGTTTTACAGTAACCAGGTATGCTGAGAAGCGCTCCGGGGGAGGTGAATAAGCTATTGCAAAAAGCGCGCTTGTTTAGCAGAGAGAACGGCATTATTCGCTGCGGGATTTGTCCTCACCATTGTAATCTGGAAGAAGGAGAGAAGGGAATTTGTGGCGGCCGTCGTGTTCAAAATGGCGAGCTTTTTGCACTCAACTATGGTCGCTGTGTGGCTGTGGCGGTTGATCCCATTGAAAAAAAGCCGTTTTACCATTTTTATCCCGGTGGGGAAATATTATCTTTGGGAACCTGGGGCTGTAATTTTCAATGTGAGTTTTGCCAGAATTGGTCTTTGGCGCGGGGGGATGCCAATTCGGAAAGCGAAAGAGCCTTTCAACTAGAACCTGCAGAAGTTCTGGGGCTTTTGCAAAAGAAATATCCTTCATCTGTGGGAGTGGCCTTTACATATAACGAACCCACCGTTTGGTACGAGTACGTGTATGATACGGCGCGGTTGATCAAGGAAAACGGCTACCGCAATGTTTTGGTTACTAACGGGTTTATTTCTCCAGATGCTTTAAAAGAAATTACCCCTTACATAGATGCCCTCAATATTGATGTAAAAAGTTTCCGGGATGATTTTTACCGGCGTTATTGCAAGGGAAATCTAAATGCGGTAAAACAAACGGTGGAATATTGTGCCGCCCACTTTCATCTGGAGGTAACATGCCTGATTATTCCCACCCTGAATGATTCTGAGGCAGAAATAAAATCTCTGGTAGATTGGCTGGCAGCTCTTAATCCGGATATTCCACTGCATTTTTCCCGTTATTTTCCCCAGTATAAATTTTCCCTGTCACCCACTCCGATAGAAACCCTGGAAAGAGCTTATGAACTGGCGCGGGAAAAAATGCGCTATGTGTACATCGGCAACCTGCCCGGTGCCGATGAATATGTGAACACTTACTGCCCGGCTTGCGGAAACCTGCTTATTCGGCGCAGTGGTTTTAAAACTTCATCGGTAGGGCTGGAAGGTAAATTTTGCACTCAATGCGGTAATTTAATTTACCTCGGTGATTAAGCAAAAAAACGTAACCACTCCGGCAACCTGCTATGAAAAGGGGAAGGAAGGTGGAAAAAGTATGTCAATATTATGAATTTTTAAAGTCAATTTAGGAAGGTAAACATCTTCATGGCAGCGAATATTTATTTAATACTATTGAGGAAACTATTTTTTCATGTAGGAATCCATGAAGACAAATTAACCTGTAAAGCTCATCCTTCAATTTAAATTAGTTTGGCGCTTTCAAATGTTTCATGCATTTTGGAATTAATATTATGTAAAGAAGGTCGAGGGATCATCGTGTGGAGGCAATTAACCAAATAATTGAGGGAATATCACAAATTAATCTTAGCTGGCGAGATTTCCTGGATATTGCCATTATTACTTTTATCTTTTATCGCCTCATATTACTTATCAGAGATACCCGGGCCGAGCAGTTGGTTAAGGGACTGGTTATAATTTTAGTGGCCGTGGTGGTAAGTGAATACCTGAGATTGGAGGCCATGAACTGGATGCTCCGCCAGTTGCTCACTATGGGGCTTATTGCTATTCCTATTGTATTTCAGCCTGAACTGCGCAGGGCTTTAGAACGTTTGGGACGCGGCAAAATATTTCAGCGTTCTCTATGGAGCCCTAAAGAATTCGATTATTTTTTGAATGAAATTATCAAAGCCATCCCCGTGCTGGTAAAAAAGCGATTTGGGGCTTTAATTGTCATTGAAATGGAAACGGGCCTGGGAGATGTGGTGGAATCGGGCATAAAAGTGGATGGAACTATTTCGGCTGAGCTCCTCATCAATATATTTTTCCCGCGCAGCCCTTTGCATGATGGAGCTGTCATAGTGCGAGGCAGTCAGGTAGTGGCAGCGGGGTGTTATTTGCCTCTCACCGAAAAACCGAACCTGAGTAAAGAATTGAGCACCAGGCATCGGGCCGCCATCGGCATAACTGAAGTAACTGATGCCATCTCCATTGTAGTTTCCGAAGAAACCGGTATCGTATCTCTTGCCTATGCCGGGCGGCTTACACGTTATCTGGATGAAAAATCACTGCGCAGCTTGCTGGAAGAACTGTGTGCTCCCCGGGCAGAAGAAAATAACCAGGCTAATTGGCCCTGGAGGTCTAATTAAATGTTTGCAAGATTTTTAAGAAGTAACAAATTTGCTTTCATACTGGCTTTATTCCTTGCCGTAGTCCTATGGTTGGCGGTTGTTGGCGGTGATCTGTTCCAGATATCGCCGCGCCGCGGTGTTTTTGAGGATGTGTTGTTGGTTTATATTAACCTGGATGAAAACTTGGAAGCCTCGCTGGAACATGATACAATTTCCGTCACCCTGGAAGGGTTACCAGAAAAGCTGCAGGAAACGGAATCAGATGACTTGGTAGCTTTTGTGGATCTGGAGGGAAAAACCCCCGGTAATTATGAAATGGAAATCAAGTTAAATCCGCCGGAAAGATTATCCGTCATTTCATACACCCCTGAGGAAATTGAAGTTTCTATCAGGGAGTAATAAATAATACCAATGTATCTTTCCCCTTTTCATAACAAAATAAGTTAACCCCGGTATTAATTTACTTACTATAAAAATTACTACAGAAAAACGAACCCGAAAAACGAATTTACTTTCGAAGAGTCGTTATATTGATTGCGGAAAGCCATATTAATTAGTATAATCTATTGCAAAGATAAGGGTTTGGCAAAATAGTATATGCTTCTAAACCGGTTCGAATAAATAATTATTATGGGCATAAGTTCACGAAATAAAAAATTTTGAGGTGAAAAAATGAAAATACTAGTAACAGGTGGAGCGGGGTTTATTGGCTCAAATTTTCTTAATCTCTTTGTTCCCCGATATAAGAATTATCACTTTATTAATTTAGATAAGCTTACTTATGCCGCTAATCCCTTAAATCTAACGGAACTGGAATCATTGCCCAATTATACCTTTGTACATGGTGACATTACTGATTATGCATGGTTGGAAAATGTTTTTGATAATTATTCACCGGAGCTTGTAGTGCATTTTGCGGCGGAATCTCATGTAGATAGAAGTATAATTGGCCCGGAGGCATTTGTGCACGTTAATGTAAACGGCACCTTTAATCTGCTGGAAGTTTGTCGGAAAAAATGGGAAAAAATGGGGGGCAAACTTTTTTTACATATAAGTACCGATGAAGTATATGGCTCCCTTGGTCAAACGGGCTATTTTACGGAAAATATGCCGTATTTTCCCAGCAGCCCGTACTCTGCTTCTAAAGCTTCGGCAGACCATTTTGTAAGGGCTTATTACGTGACTTATGGACTTCCCGCTATTGTTAGCAATTGTTCGAATAACTATGGCCCCTATCAATTTCCCGAAAAATTAATACCCCTGATCATACTTAATGCATTGTCCGGCAAACAACTGCCGGTATATGGCAAAGGCGATAATGTCCGCGATTGGCTGTATGTAGATGATCACTGCCGGGCCCTTTGGGAACTGACCCAAAAGGGCAAATTGGGGGAAACATACAATATTGGGGGCAATAATGAATGGAAAAATATCGAGATTGTGGAAGAAATTTGCCGCCTTTTGGCTGAAGAAACCGGAAAAGATAAGGACGAATACCTGAATTTGATTGCCTTTGTGGAGGACAGGCCCGGTCATGATAAAAGATATGCCATTGATGCTTCTAAAATAAAAAATGAAACAGAATGGGAGCCCCTGGAAGATTTCAGTACGGGCCTGCGAAAAACTATCAGGTGGTACTTAGAAAATCAAGAGTGGGTGGAAAAAGTAAAAACAGGGGAATATTTGCAATGGATGGAATTAAATTATAATCACCGTAGTCGTTTAAACTGATTTAGGAGAAGGGAGAACTGCTATGAAGGGCATAGTGCTGGCGGGAGGCGCAGGAACCCGCCTTTATCCTTGTACTACATTTATCTGTAAACAACTGCTACCGGTTTATGACAAACCCATGATTTACTACCCCCTCTCTACATTAATGTTGGCCGGGATTAAGGATATACTATTTATTTCAACTCCGGAGGATACCCCCAAAATAGAAAGTACACTGGGTGATGGTAGTAAGCTGGGAATGAATTTTAGTTATCAGATCCAGGAAAGTCCCGAAGGGATTGCCCAGGCATTTATTATTGGCGAAAATTTCATTGGCACTGATAGAGTATGCCTTATCCTGGGGGATAACCTCTTTTATGGGCACGGTTTTCCCGATGCTCTCCGCAGGGCAAAATCTTTTCGGGAAGGCGGTGCTATTTTCGGTTATTGGGTAAAGGAACCGCAGCAATACGGCGTTGTTGACTTTGATCATAAAGGAAAGGTAGTTGATATTAAAGAAAAACCTTTAAATCCAAGCTCTAATTATGCCGTGCCCGGAATTTATTTTTATGATCATGAAGTAGTCGAGATAGCCAGGAATTTAAAACCTTCTGCCCGCGGAGAACTGGAAATCACTGATGTAAACAGGGCATACCTGGCAAAAAACAGGCTTAATGTGGAATTATTGGGAAGGGGAATTGCCTGGTTGGATACAGGCACCCCTGATAGCTTGCTGGAAGCGGCAAGTTTTGTAGCTGCTATTGAAAGGAGGCAGGGTTTAAAAATAGCCTGCCTGGAAGAAGTAGCTTACCGCATGGGATTTCTTGACGCAAACCAGTTAAAAAAAGTAATTGAAGAGCTTCCCGGGGGAGATTACCGGCAATATTTGGAGTATATAATTCCATACGGGGGATGATATTTTGAGTGATCTGAAAGGTTGGCAGCGGGGAATAATTGAAGGGGTATTCACCAAAGTTTTAAAAAAACATTTGGATAGAAGGGGCTTCCTTTGCGAAACATTTCGGGCTGATGAGTTACCGCAAGGGATACAACCGGAGATGAGTTATGTTTCTTGCACCGAACCCGGTATTATCAGGGGGCCGCATGAGCATCATACACAAACCGACATCTTTGCTTTTCCTGGTCCCGGCAATTTTTGTTTAAGGTTATGGGATAACCGGCAGAATAGTAAAACCTACGGTGAATATATGGAGATTTTTGCCGGTAAAGACAATCCCCTCGTTTTGGTAATACCGCCGGGGGTTGTTCATGCTTATAAAAATATATCAAGATCAGAAAGGGGTACGGTCATTAACTACCCCGATCGCCTGTATAAGGGCTGGGAAAAAAAGGAACCTGTTGATGAGATCAGACATGAAGATGACCCCCATACCCCTTTCAAAATGGAGGATTAAATTTGCAAAGAATATTATTACTGGGCAAAAACGGCCAAATAGCCTGGGAATTACGCAGGGCTTTAGCTGTTCAGGCTGAGGTAATTACTCTCGGCAGTCAGGATTTAAATTTAGAAAACAGCATGGCTATACGTGAAGCCGTAAGAAACATTAATCCCCGGGTAATTGTGAATGCGGCTGCTTTTACGGCAGTGGATCAAGCCGAAGATGAACCGGAAAAAGCAAGGCTGATAAATGCCGTTGCGCCCGGCATAATTGCCGAAGAGGCAAAGCGAAGCCGGGCTTTACTTGTTCATTACTCTACAGATTATGTATTTGATGGCAGCAAGGAATCTCCTTATACGGAAGATGATCGGGCTGAACCTATAAATGTGTATGGTAAAACCAAGCTGGAGGGGGAAAATAATATCAGGGATGTGGGCGCTTCCCACTTAATTTTTCGTACCTGTTGGGTTTACGGTATGCGCGGTCGGAATTTTCTGTTGGCCATGTTGAAATTAGCCCGGGAAAAAGATGAGCTCAGGGTGGTGGATGATCAGTATGGCTCGCCTACCTGGAGCCGGATGATCGCTCAAGCTACAGCCCTCATTTTATTTTGTTCCTCCCATTTAGAATTAGAAGGAAATATTGCCGGCACTTATCATTTAAGTGCCCGGGGGCAGACTACCTGGTACGAATTTGCCCGAACTATTTTTGAACTCTATTTCACTTCGGAAAATGATTATGCCAATGTTATTCCCATTCCATCCGATGAGTTTATTACCCGGGCTAAAAGACCAGCTAACAGCGTTCTTTCCGCTGATAAATTAGAAAAGGAATTTGGAATTTCCCTGCCATGGTGGTATTCTTCCCTGGCACAGGTGATGGAAAGATAAATACCTAAGTTTTTATTAAAACTCAAAGATAATTTATTTCAACATAAAAAACTGATCTAACTTTGGAGCGGAAAAACCACTGCAAAATATACTCTGCAATTACTAAAAAGGAGGAGCCCGGCTAGAGCTTTGAATAATAAAAAAAAATTTCGGCGCAACAGTGAAGACGAGCATACACCTGAAGCAGATAAGCTGGCAAGCTACCTGCAGCGAATTGATCTGGAATTTCACAAGCTTCTGCAAACCCGCAGGTGGAAAATAGGCGGTCGGGTGGTGCAGTTTTATTATTTATTTTCCGGCAGGGAGAACATCCCGGCAACAAGGGAAAAAAAGATAGAAAAAAAACTTAAAAAGTGCCGTAAGCTAATATATTCCGGATCATACGCTCCCAAAGCAGAAAATCTTGCCGATTGGATAGAAGAACTGGAACGCAATTACAATATTATTATAAATACCCGCAGGTGGAAGATAGGAAACAGCATTGTTTCTTTTTTAAATGCTATTTTATTTAGGAAAGAGCAGGAAAATGTTACCGCCCGCCTGGCGGGTATATTTGCTGAATATCACCGTTGGAAGAAAATAACCGGGGATGAAGAAACACCCGGTTTGGGACAGTTAGCAAAAATTGTGGAAGGTTATGAGAAAAGGAAAAAGGAGGTTGATGCAAAAGGTGACGGCGTTGATGCCGGGAATTTTATGGAGCAAGAAAAGAAAGAAAAGGAAGAAGAAACAAGCTTCCAGCCTAATTGGCAGCGCCTGATTAATTATTTCCAGGATCTGCGATATATGATACAGCCCATGAAAATATTGTGGTTATTACAAAAACCCGGAGGAGGCGGAGGAGCGCATAGCGTTGTGCAGGAAGCCTCGGCGATGAATTTGTTGCCGGGAGTAGAAGCGGCGGTAGCAGTAGATAATAAAGAAAAAGAAAAGTGTCTCAAAGATTATGAGGATATACCTGCCGGCACCTTTTACTTTTACGATAGTGAATGCGAATTAATCAATTATGGCAGTTCATTTGATGTGGTAGTTGCCACCTATTATAAAACTTTTTCCATTTTGGAGAGAATTTATGGGGTGCCCGGCAGTGCGGTTTTGGCGGCTTACTATGTTCAGGATTATGAACCCTGGTTTATCAAAAAAAATAAGCCTGAATTAAAGTGGGAAGCTACATCTACATATAATGCTTTGCCTTCGGCATTGTTGTTTGCCAAAACTGACTGGTTATGCCAAATTGTGAATGAATTTCACGGCGTAAATGTATGTAAAGTTTTTCCCAGCCTGGATACCAATATCTATCATTACAAATACCGGCAAAAAATCGATCAGGGTGAAAAACTGCGTATCTCTGCTATGGTGAGGCCCCAAACTCCCCGCCGGGCACCGGCAGAAACCATGCGTTTGCTAAAAGAAATAAAACAAGAATTTTCGGATAAAGTAGACATAAATATTTTTGGATGCAATCCCCATGATAAAAAATATCTGCGCTTGGACAGGGATTTTAAATTCGGACACCTGGGCAAATTAAAGCGGCGTGAGGTAGCAGCCCTTTTTTCCGTAACGGATATTTTTGTTGATTTATCAAGTTACCAGGCTTTCGGGCGCACAGCTTTCGAAGCCATGGCGTGCGGATGTGCCGTAATAGTTCCCCGTAAAGGTGGCACAGGTGAATACGCCTTGCATATGTATAATTCCCTTGTGGTTGATACCAACAACCCGGAGGAAACAAAAACGGCGTTAAAACAGCTGGTGGAGGATGATAAGCTTCGTTATTACCTGGCAAGCAATGCTCAAAAGATTACCAAAGAATATAATATCTGCAAAGCTGCCTGGTCGGAAGTAGAACTGTTTTGGCAAGAAACCGCCCGCAGAAAAGTTAACATTGTCTATTTTGCCTATAATGGAAATGCGAATGCTCATAAACAAGTAAAAGAGAACCTGGAAAACTTAATTTCCCATACCCGGGGACCTTATCGCCTTATTATTATCAGGGATGAAAACTTTGAACAAGAAGATTTGCGTTCTGTTATTAAGTATGCGGAGCTAAAAGGAATCAGAGTGGAACAAAACCGGGCTGCAGGGGGATGTGCTCATATCCTTAATGAACTTTCCCTCGAAAACGATGGCGATTTGTTGGTCTTAGAGAGCAGAATAAAAGTGACCGCATATTGGCTGGAAAAAATATTTGCTGCGGCCTCCAGCAGAGAAAAGGTAGCTGCAGTAAGCCCGGTTTCCGTTAGCGATGAAGATATTTATGAATTAAATTTTGGGGAAACGGCTAATTTTGCCGGGGGTGAAAATATGCCCGGAAATTTAACGGGAGAAAGATTAGCCCGACTGATGGAACAGGAATCTCCGCGTCAACGCCCTTTTAATCAATATGGGGAAGGGAAATGTGTTTATATTTGCCGGGAAGCCCTGGAATCTGTTGGCGGGTTTAAGGATATGGATTTTTCTTTCCCTGCCCCCCTTATAAAAGATTTTTGCCAACGGGCCATCCATAAAGGATATGCTCATCTCATTGATGATGCCACCCTGGTAGTTGATGAGGAGGGGGTGGATATTGCTGATGGGGAAGGAGGCGGGGAACGGCTTCGCTTTCAAAACCTTTTCCGTAATGGTGGCCATGCCTATTTTACCGTTGAAGATCTGGGAAATAACACTTTACAGTCTCTGCGAGAGAATATGATGAAAAGGATCGAGGACTATAAAAAAAGCCACCCTTTAAAGG
>PUKQ01000081.1 GCA_003550565.1 Syntrophomonadaceae bacterium | reverse complement strand
TTCATCCCGAGTTGGAGGAAATTGAATGCAACTATTACCACGGTTATACCCTCCTGGATAAGCAAGGAATTGAGGCGGCTTTCCCCTTCGGATTCGGGCTAACTTACACAAATTTTGAATATAGCAATCTACAGGTGGAAGCCGTTGAGGGTGTTGTAAAGGCAGTCTTTGAACTGGAAAATACGGGAGATAGAGCCGGGGAAGAGATAGTACAACTTTACATAGGCCTGGAAAATTCGGCCGTGGAACGTCCGGGCAAGATTCTGCGTGGATTCAAGAAAGTTTACCTGGCCCCGGAGGAGAAAACCACGATAACCATGGAGGTTTCGGAAGGAGATCTGGCCTGGTATAACCCGGACTCTAAGGCCTGGGAAGTGGAAAATATGGAATACAAACTTTACGTAGGCCCCTCCTCCCGGCAGGAAAAGATGTTGGTTGCCGGCTTTGAATTGTAGTTTTATAATAAATAAAAAGGGGAGCACAAGAACCTCCCTTTGATTGTTTGGCCACTTAATCTTGCTCTTTGTAAAAACACCCATTTCTTAACTTTAAATTATGCATTATAATATTATTAACTAACCATTACTTAAGATTGATGTTGAAGGAAGTGGAATGATGTCTTATTTTGTCAAAGTTTCAGAAAAAGGCCAGATTACTTTGCCTGCTGAAGTAAGGAAAAAATTAAATATTAAACCCGGTAATTTTGTGCAAATAGTAGAGGAAGAGAGAGGTGTTTACAAAATTATTCCCCAGGAAAAAGGTATCCGAACGTTAAAAGGGGCTGTGCCTGTTAAAGGCGAACAAGATTTTAAAAATGCCAGAAATCAGGCAATGGAGGAATTAGCAGATGAATTACCAAAAGAAGCAAAACATAGCATGAGGGAGTATAAATAAAGAAAGAAAAGTATGTTTTCAACAATATAATTTGAGGGTTATATGTTCGGTGTAATTGCCGATTAGGGTTGCTTGTGTGAAATTTATGTGATACGCTCATACAGGGAAAAACAGTAATATCTTTCCAGTAATAGTTTTCAATCATAAGCAAATATAATCATTTAAAAAGAGTTAAATCGGTAGTTTCAATCTTAAAATAATAGTTACACCGGTTTCCCAAAAGGATAAAAGGAATGCCTGCTTGGTTAAACCGAGCAGGTTTTTTTGTGGAGTTTAATTATTTATTTGCTTCAAGAGCTAACGGAACACAAGATATCCTGATTTTATAAAATAAAAAGAGGTGAAAAACATGAGTATTCACGGAATAATTGATACGGTAGCGGTTAGTTTGGGTTCTAAGTTTATGCCCAAATATTTCCGGGAAGGTGCAGAATCGGCAAGCTTAGCTGATAATCTGGCGGGGGTGAGCTTAGAGCTGCCGGAACTGGGCGGCGAGGGAGACTATGACCTTACCGCTTCCACCCCGGTAGGTGAACTGAATGCAGGGTTCCGTTTGGCCCAATGGGTAGGCGAGGACGCTCCGACTGTCATCTATCATCACGGTGCCAGCGAAACACCTTTTGATTACGGTTTTAAGGGCATTTTTCCCCTCCGAAAGATGAATATACCGGCCAATTTTTTTCTGGTTAGGGCCCCTTTTCATCGTTCTATGAAGGATTTTCAGGCGGGGATTCGCACTTTGGCCAATGTCACAGCCATGCTGGCGGTATCGGTTTGCCTGATGGAGCATCTGGTGAAATATTGCCGGGGAAAAGGAGTTAACCGGGTTTTGATAGCCGGAACCAGCCTGGGGGGATTCATTACCAACCTGCATCATATCCACTATAACAGTGCTGACGTTTATACTCCTTTGCTGGCAGGCCTGGCTATGGATGACGCTTATCTAGTGTCGGACTATAGCAAAGCGGTAGATCCGCAAACAAGAGAAAATTACTCCGGGCAAATAAAAGCCGTATTAAACTTTGAGGCAGAATTTGCGGCTCAAGATTACCACAATGTATTTCCCTTGCTGGCCCTTCATGATCGGTTAATCAGGTTTGAGCGACAAAAAGAATCTTACGGCGAGTGCCCCGTTGAGGTGATCAACAAAGGGCATACTACGGGCGCTCTTGCTTATGGAGAGCTGCGGCAGCACATCCTGAACTATCTTGGCACACATTCTGCTTGCCAGCAAGATGAAAAAGACAAAGTAGGTTAAGGATAGATGCAGGCAGCAAAGAAAAAGTCCCAAACTGATTAAATAAGAAATATTGGGAGAGGTGGTATATATAAAAAAACTTCTTTTTATATTTATTTAATAGAGAGTGGGTGAAGCTGGTGAACCAGCAACTTAATCAAAAAGCTTCCAGTTATATTAATCAATTATGTATGGAGATACCTGAAAGGTGCGTAGGCAGTGAAGGCAACCGGAGGGCAGCTGATTTTTTAGAAAGTTACTTGCAATCCTTTAACTTTGAAACTTACAAACCTTCTTTTGAATGCGTGGACTGGAGGGGAGGAAAGGCTACCCTCCAGGTAGATGGAGAAGATTTTTCCGTAATGGTCAGCCCTTATTCTCGCGAGGGAAAAGTGAGTGCCCCTTTAGTTACATTATCCTCTGCGGAGGAATTGAAGCAGGTGGAAGGGGAAGGCAAGGTTATATTATTGAAAGGAGAAATAGCCCGGGAGCAGCTGCTCCCCAAAAACTTTCCTTTTCTTAATTTGCCTGAACACAAGGAGATTATTGACCTACTGGAAAGTGGGATAGCCAAAGCAGTAATATGTGCAACCTCTTACAATCCAGAGATGGCTGGTGGGGTATATCCCTTTCCCCTAATCGAAGACGGTGATTTTGTACTTCCTTCCGTATATATGACTGAACGGGAAGGAGAGAGACTGGCCTCTCATGAAGGGAAAGATGTCTTGCTGGAAGTTGAAGCCACTCGGCAATCTGCCAAAGGATGCAATGTGGTTGCTCGTAAAGGCAAGGGGAGCATTCCCAAAGTGGTATTTTGCGCCCACCTGGATAGCAAGCAGGGAACTCCCGGGGCTATTGATAATGCTGCGGGTCTGGTAACACTTTTACTGTTTGCAGAACTGTTAAAGGATTACCAGGGTGCTTTATCCGTAGAGATAGTGGCAATTAACGGGGAAGATTATTATTCCAACCCCGGTGAGGCACTCTACATGAAAGAATTACAAAACAGCTCTGAAAGTATAATATTGGGTGTTAATATAGATGGGGCCGGTTACATAAAGGGTGATACAGCTGTTTCTGTTTATGATTGCTCTGCCGTGGTGAAAGAACTTATCAGCCGCTTAATTAATAAAACTCCTGGTGTTATCCAGGGGGAACCTTGGTATCAGGGTGATCATGCCTTGTTTATCCAAAATCGTATTCCTGCTATGGGAATTACATCGGAACGAATGAAAGATGTTATTGCAGTTTCCCACACACCTGAGGATATCCCGGATTTGGTGGATTGTAATAAACTGGTAACAGTTGCAGTTTTTTTATTCAACTTTATGCAGGAGTTGAATAAAACTGGGACGCGGGGACAGGTCCCTTGTCCCAAAAACTAGGGACAAGGGACCTGTCCCCGCGTCCCGGGAGGCAAGCAGGCAAGAGAACCGTCCCCTTGCCTGCTTCCTTACCAGGAAGAAGGGGCAAACTAACTTTTATCTTTCATATACTCCTACAAGGCGATTCATGCCTATTACATGAGGTTCAACCTTCTCCAGAAACTCCCAGAGGGTTAAGCCGGGTTTCAGGTTGAGTTCTTCGTTCAGTGCCAACACCCAGAAGAAATAATGGTGAACTCCGTGTCCTTCAGGGGGCATAGGCCCTCCATAACCCTCTTTGTTAAAGTTGTTGACTCCTTTAGTGTATTCACCGCTTCCCTCCTCCAAGCTGGTTGTGGAAGCAGGTATGTTGTAAAGTAACCAGTGCACAAAACCATAAGTGCCGTTGGATATTAGTGGTGCGTCTGGATCGTGACACATCAATGCAAATGATTTAGTTCCTTCCGGGATGTTTGTCCACTCCAAAGGGGGTGATACGTTAGAACCTTCTCCAGAGTATTTGGTAGGAATTTCCCCCCGGTTTTGAAAAGCAGAACTCTTTAACTGCATAGCAGAAAGTGCAAAGCCCATTGTATCCCTCCTAATTATAATTGTTTCCTTCTTTACATTATATTTTTTCTTTAAATAGGGCCCGATTTACTTTTCTATATGTGGCATCAATATGGCAACCAATTATCTTGCCCCTGTGTTATTGCTAATGGTATAATCAGAAAGGTAAAAATTAACTGGAGTCGAAATAATAATTAACTAAAAATTTAAGTTAGTCGGCGGCAACCTTCTTACAGGATACAGAGTCAAATTTTTCACCATTTTACAGCAGATATCAGGAAGGGAGCTTAAAAAATACTTTAACTCGGCATTTGGCCGGGGTTTAAAGCAAGGGGCGGACGAAAATGGATTATTATAAGGAATTTATGACCCATTTTACCAGGGAAGATAAAGAAAATAGTGTGAACTACATCATGGAATTGGTTTCCCAGGGCAAGGTAGACGTTATTACTCTTTATAATGAGATCTTACGGCCTGCACTTTACGATGTAGCCAATCACCAGAAAAAGCAGACTATTACTGTTGCCCAGGAGCATATGCGAACGGCTATAGTGCGGACCATTATTGAATGCTGTTATCCATACGTTATTAAAGAACGGGACCATAAATATGAAAGTTTGCGGGAAGAAAAAGTTCTCATTTTTTGTCCCGCCGAGGAATACCACGAGGTTGGCCCCCGTATGGTGGAAGATTTTTTTACTTTAAATGGCTACCATGCTTTTTTTATGGGAGGGAATACCCCCCGGGACGATTTGCTTTTACTGCTAGAAGAATGGAAACCGAAATACCTGGCTATGAGTGTATCTAATTACTATAACCTGCTTGCTGCGGAGAGGACAATTAAAGATATCCAAAATTCCCTCTCCTATTCCCCCATTATTATTTTAGGTGGATACGCCTTGCAAGGAAACTCAGATTTGCAAGAAAAGATTAACGCAGACCTATACCTACAATCTTATGATGATATTGTCCGCTTGGGGAGGGGGGAATTCGATGAAATTTCCTCTTAGTGTGGCCTGGCGCTTTTTAAAATCTGGCAAAGGGCAAACCCTCCTTATTCTGGCCGGTATCATTATTGGTATTTCCGTTCAGGTATTTATCGGGCTGCTTATCGAAGGCTTACAAACTAGTTTGGTGGATTCTACTATCGGAAACTCTTCCCAGATTACTGTGGAATCCGAGGAAAGTTACGGGGAGATTGAAGATTGGGAAACCAAGAAAGACAAGATAGAAGATGAGGTGGGAGAGATACGTTACATTTCGCCCACATTGACGCTTCCTGCCTTCGTTGATTTTGATGATAATACTGAATCATCGGTGTTTCGGGGATTTAGCTTAGAGGAGGCCGAAGACATTTATGGCTTTGAGGAAAGTGTGGTGGAAGGCGAACTTCCCGGGGAAGAAGGAGAAGTAATGGTAGGGAAAGCGATGGGAGAGAATCTCGAGCTGCAGACAGGAGATACCCTGGAAGTGTTCGACTTTGACGGCAATAGAAGCGAAGTAGTTGTGAGCGGATTTTTTGATTTAAAAGTTGCCAGCATCAACGAATCCTGGGTGGTAGGCACCCTGGATACCGCCCAGGGAGTTTTCGAACGGGAAAATACCATCACTGCCCTGGAAATGCAGATAGAAGATGTATTTGAAGCCGATATCCTTGCTGCAGATATATCTGCCCTGTTAGACGATCCCCAGTTGGAAGTTTCGAATTGGAAAGCGGATAACGAAGAATTGCTGAGCGGCCTTCAGGGACAGGATATCTCCAGCATTATGATCCAGATTTTTGTGGTAGTGGCGGTAGTACTGGGGATAGCCAGTGTTCTTGCTATCTCGGTGATCCAGCGTTCTAAGCAGATTGGCATACTGAAAGCCATGGGAGTTAATAACCGGGCTTCCAGTCTTATCTTCCTTTTCCAGGGGTTAATTCTGGGTGTCATAGGTGGATTGCTGGGCATAGCTTTGGGGTTGGGACTCTCGTATGCCTTTATGGAGTTTGCTACCGGCCCGGAAGGCGAGCCTATTGTGGAGATAGCTTTGAACTACCGTTTCCTGGCTTTCTCCTTCTTAATAGCAGTGGCGGCTTCCACTATAGCGGCATTAATTCCGGCGAGGCGGTCTTCTAAATTAGAACCCATTGAGGTGATACGCGGTGGATAACATTATGCGCCTGGAAAACATTGATAAAGTATATGGCAACAAAATACAAACACAGGTGCTGTTTGACTTGAATATGAGTTTTCCCCCCGGGTCTTTTAATTCCATTATAGGAGAGTCAGGAAGCGGGAAGAGCACTTTGCTGAATATTATGGGCACTCTGGATAAACCTACGCGGGGAAAAGTTTATATTAACGGGGTGGATACGGTTAGCCTGAACAAAAAGCAATTGGCCGTTCTGAGGAACGAAACTTTGGGGTTTATCTTCCAGTTTCATTATCTGCTGCCGGAGTATACTACCCTTGAGAATATAATGATGCCTTACTTCATTAAGGGTAAGCAGCAGGGCAAAAAGGAAATGCAAAAAAGAGCAGACGAACTTATCGAAATGGTGGGATTGGAAAAGGTTAAGAATAACCTGGCCGGGGAAATGTCTGGAGGTCAACAGCAGCGAGCAGCTATTGCTCGGGCGCTGTTTAACCAGCCGCAGGTTATCCTCG
>PUKQ01000018.1 GCA_003550565.1 Syntrophomonadaceae bacterium | reverse complement strand
TCTGCCTTTATAACCAGCCTCGCTTACAATACATCTCCCGCCTGTAGAAGCAGGAGAATTCTTGCCGTTAAAAGTTAAATGCGTTTATCTAAACATTTGGCGGACATCTTTAAAAGAAAGGTTGCGGTCGTACTGCAAAATACCCCCTTCAAAAATTATGGCCCCAACTTTTACAAATATAAGAGCAGAAATAATTAACACCAGGATGATACTAATAATCTCCCAGAGAGGCAAAGTAGTAGCCCCGATGCGCAGCAAAGAAGTTACCGGGCTGAATGGCGGCAGAAAACTCAATATGCGAACCCAAAGGGAATTTGGGGAAGTTATTATCAACCCGCTTATAAATAAAGGCAATATTGGTATCATAATCACCAGACCGTGAGCCTGGCTGCCACTTTCCGCTTCCTTCATAATAGAACCCACGGTAGCAAAAAGAGAAGCCAGCAGTAAGTAACCAAAAATAAAAACCAAAAGAGAAGGAATTATATCCCTCAAATTCACAAAATGAGAAATATCCCCAAAAAAGCTTACCACTGCAAGGCCGACGAAAATCCATATGGTCACTTGCATTAAGCCCAGGAGACCATAACCCAGGACCTTTCCCAACATCAAATCCAGGGAAGAAACGGAAGACAAAAGTATTTCCACAATCCGATTCTTTTTTTCTTTGATTACACCGTACATTAAAACCTGACCGCTAAATATCACAGCCAAAAGGAGCATCATTGCCAAAGCCAACGGAGCAAGAAAATCCGATATTTGAGGCTCCTCTCCTTCAATAGAGCGAGCAGATATATTCACCGGTAGAGAAGCTTTTTCAATCTCTTCCGCACTCAAACCAAGGTGTTGCAAGCGATAAACTTGCACCGGTTGATTAATAGCCCCTCTCAGGACACCTACATTCATATCACGGGCATCGCTTACATAATAAGGTATCTCTCCTGTTTGCAATAATGCTTCGTCGTCAAACCTTAGATAACCGTCAAAAACACCTTCTTCTACTTCTTTTACCAGTTCGCCCTCTTCTCCCTCAAAATCTGTTAAAATAATCTGAGTATCGGCTAAATGGTCTTCGAGAATGGGATAGAAGTTTTCTGTTTCGTCAATAACGGCAACCTCCAGCTCTTCACTTTCAAGCCCCATCTGCACAAAAAATCCAATTCCGCCGGCTGCTACGATGAAAAGAGGAATAATAAAAGTAAGCACCAGAAAGGTAGTGCTACGCAAGGTTTTTAAAAATTCCCAACGCGCTATTTTGTATACATCAGCCAATTTCATGTTCTTCAACTACCTCTCCCCTTTCCCTGGCAGTTTGGATGAAAATATCGTGCAGTGGAGGCTTTTCCACGGTTATTTCTTCCAAGTTAATCCTGTCAGAAATCTCCCTGAGAAAGTTATTAATCAAAGTCGAACCGGTATGCCGAAGCCGGGCAGAATTTCTTCTCTGTTCTTCTATTTTAACTCCCGGCAGCTGTTCTAGGAATGATATATCTTCTCCCGGCGCAAATTTTATGGCAATTTTATGTTCCTTGAAATCACTTTTTATCTTCTCTAAATCGCCGGATAGAACTTGCTTGCCCTTGTTAATCATAAAAATTGAGTCGCAAAGCTCTTCCACCAGGCTCATCTGGTGAGCTGATATCATCACCGTAATACCCGCTTTTTGCAGTTCCAAAATAGTATCTTTCAAAAAATCTTGATTAATAGGATCCAGCCCCGAGAATGGCTCATCAAGCATGACTAATGCCGGTTTATGTAAAACAGCAGCAATAAACTGAATTTTTTGCTGCATTCCCTTTGACAATTTTTCCAGTTTCTGCTGACCATATTCGGACAAGTTTACTTTGTGCAACCATTTAAGGCTTTCTTCTTTTGCCTTTGCCCGGGACATTCCCTTTAGTTCTCCCAGGTAGGTCAATGATTCCAACACTTTGGCATCATCATATAATCCGCGTTCTTCCGGCAAATACCCTATTTTACTCTTGTCCATAGTGGTGGCATTCCCATTAAGATAGAAATTAATGGTTCCGGCATTAGGCGACAAAATGCCCATGATCATGCGGATAGCAGTAGTCTTACCTGCTCCGTTCGGACCCAACAGCCCCATTATTTTTCCTCTTTCTACAGCAAAGGAAATGCTGTCTACTACCGTTTTACCAGCAAAACTCTTGGTGAGGTTATTAACGCGAAGTATATGTTCCAATTCAGACCTCCCGGGGGAAAAGCATTTTTTTCTTGTACAAAAATACATACAATTAGAAATTTAATTATAACTAGTTTTATTTGTCAAGATTAAACAGATTTTTAATTCGGTGAATTTTGATATTGCCACATAATTCCGGCACAATTCTCAATTCTTTTATTTTGAAAATTTTCGAAAGCCGCTTACCAGGGCCTGAGGCGGTAATTTTTGCAGCATTTCCCGGGACAATTTTCCCGGGCTCAAAACAATTGCTCCCCGTGGACGAAGTAATTTGACCCGTACCGCTTCCATAACGCGGGAAATATCCAAGTTCCGTGGGCATCTGGCCGCACAAGAAAAACAGCTAGCGCATATCCAGGGAGTTTTGCTATCCAATACCCGCTGTAACGTTCCATTTTGTAAGTGTAACATTATTTCCCTGGGAAGCAAGTCCATAGCCGGTACCACCGGACACGAAGCAGTACATCTTCCACATTGAATACAGGCATTAACATCCTGATCACAGCGTTCCATTATTTCATTTCGAATCCTTGAGGTAACATTTTCAGAGTCAATCATTACTTGCTTCCCTCCTGAACCTGAAGACCTAAAGCTTCTGCCAGAGGCTCGGTAAAATAAGAAATTTTAATCTTTCCTTCCTTCACAGCGGGAGACTGTTCTAAATTGTAACGGCAGAGAGGGCACGCGGTAATAAGTTCTTTTACTTCTGCCTCTAAAGCCATGTTTACTACCTTCTGCGATGCTTCTTCCATTACACCTTCTTCAGTCACTGCCAGATAAGCACCACAACATTTGTGGCGAAAAGGATAATGGCATACATTTGCACCAAGAGCCTCCAAAAAATCTTCCATAATACGTGGTTTTTCAGGATTGTCAAAATCCATTTCTTGTGATGGACGAAGCAGCATACAACCATAATAAGCACCTATGCTACGCCCTTTCAGAGGCATTTTTACTTCTTCTTTTAACTTTTCCCATCCTACTTCATCACGTATAACCTCTAAGAAGTGCAACACCCTGGTTTTCCCGGGATAATCTTCTTCCAGGTAATAGCTAATTTTATCCCGCGCATCTTTGTCTGTGGCAAGCCTCTCATTAGTTCTCTTGAGCACATGGTGACAAGCCGAACATAGGGAAACAACAGCTTTTTCTTTGGCTGCATATAAAGTCCTGGAAGGAGATAGTAAAGTAATGAGATCGTCTTCAGCCAGAGGGTAAACCGCCCCGCAGCACTGCCATTCTTCCATTTCTTTCATGGAAATCCCTAGATACTCCGCCGATTTAAGGGCAGTCTTTTCCATCTCTAAGCCTGATTTATCTTTAAGAGTACATCCCGGAAAGTATAGGTACTCCAATTGCCACACCTCCAGATGCATGGGTATCGTTCTCCGGTCAAACTAATTCATTCATAAAAATAATTCTTGATAAAGCTCCAAGAACCCTTTTTGACTAAATTAATTTTAAATAAAGACTTACTCCAAAATGCAGGTGTAAAAGGGGACGGTTCCTTTTGACACCTTTTTTGGTGTCTTTTTTGGAGTTTGCTTGAGGGTGCCAAAAGGAACCGTCCCCTTTTACACCTGCGATTTCACGGCACATTTCTTTTGGCACCCTGAAATGTGGCAAAAATATTTTTATAATTTGGTTTGTAGATTATTTTTATATTATGTTATTATATTATAAATAATAAGCTATCTTAATTCCAACTAGCGCAATGTTCACAATAATATCTGTAGCAAACTTACAATCTATTGTTATGTCAATAGCTCCTTTAAAAACAAATATTTCTTTTGTGACTGGGAGGAACGGAGGAACAATGCATGGAGGATTATATAAAGGATGAAGAATTACAGGGGAGGTTAAGCAAATCAAGCTCTTCACAATCAGGCCGTGAGAAATTTAAACACTTTCTACACACAGTTGTTTTAACCCGCGACAAAACCCCTCATCAGGAACAACTTTTTCAGATCTCCCAACTGCACGAAACAATACCCATTATACGAATTGTGCTGCTTTGTTTAGCCGGGTTGATTTTAATCACCTGGCCCACCGACTACCTTTACTTCGAAGAAGATATGATTAACATTTATTTTATATGGCGCCTGGTTATGCTTTTAAGCATTACTGTTTTACTGGGTTTAATGCAATTTTCAAGGTGGGTGCAAAATAATATTTATAACTTTACATTTGTTGGTGTACTCGGTGCTATCTTTTTCACGGCATACCTTTTTGGACAAGAAAAGGACCTATCGACCCCCTGGTTTTATATTATTTTTATCCTGCCGGTATTGACCGTCTTCTTTAACAGCAAAATCCTCTGGCGAACCATTGCCACTATTATTGTTCCAATCATTTACGCCGCCGGCTTTCTCCTTTTTAATCCTCAAAACTTAGATTACGAATATTTAGGATTAACATTTAACCTCGTCCTTTCCTCCATAATTATAAGCATACTCCTCGGCCACATTATTTTTTACCTTAACCGCCAAAGCTTCTTCCAACAGCGCCAGCTCAAACAACAGCAAGAAGAAATTCAAAAATTAGCCGATTACGATCAATTGACAGGAATTTTCAACCGGCGAGAATTTGAAAATCGAGCTAAAAGTGAATTTCTCCGATCATTACGCTATAACTGTTCCTTAAGCCTCCTCATGATGGACCTTGATCATTTCAAGAACATTAACGATACCCATGGCCACTTTATTGGAGATACGGTTTTAAAGAAGCTGGGAGAATCTATCGAGGCATGCAGCCGGGCAACAGATATTGCAGGGCGGTACGGAGGGGAAGAATTTAGTATGATACTTCCGGAAACAAGTTCGCAGGGCGCAATTCAGATGGCCGAACGCCTCCGCAAAAGACTGGAAAAGATTCCTTTCGAAAATGAAGCGGGAGAAAAATTCCACGTCACCTGCAGTATCGGCATAGCCGAATGGAACCCCGAAATCAAAAGTTATGAACAGCTTATTAAAAAAGCCGACGAAGCCCTTTATTTAGCCAAAGCTGCCGGCAGAAATCAAATCAAGCTCGCAGAGTCTTAAAATGTTACGCCAATAATTTTTGCCAGTACGTAATTTTAACTTTGGAGCGGTTTATGAATTATCGCCCGCCCAAACACCCAAAAGACTGCGGCAGGGTGCTCCATCACTCCGATAAAATTTTATGGGCAGGCAAATCAAAAGATAATGTCCCGGTTCCACCCCGTCAAGGTTTACATCCTCCAAAATCAAACATCCCGCCTGCAGTAAAATCTTATGCACCGGCACAAGGTCACTAACAGTATCACCCTCATTTAGGGGACGATAAGCATCCACCGAAAAATAGTCGAGCCCTACCATGGAAACCCCTTTCTGCGCCAGATACTCTGCTGCCGAAGGTTCCAATGTCACATAATTCAGCTTGAACTCATCCCGCGCCAAATTATTATTAGCCGTCTTGAAAAGCACGGCTTCCCCGGCTTCCAAATAATGATTGCGCAGCTCCTCTGCAGTTATTTTTTCTCCTGTTATAGCCACTACCCTGGCTTCCAGAATAAAGCGCTCCGGGGGTATTTCCTCTAAAAAAGCCCCTTCGGAGAGAAAATGAGCCGGAGCATCCAGGTGGGTTCCGGCATGCGCGCTCATAGAAAGGCGGGTTAAATTACCGATATCTCCCCGGCTTTGATCCATAACCCGCTCCATTTCTACCGGGGCATCCTGTGGAAAATCAATATTATCCCATCCGATAGTGCGCGTAATATCAATCCACCTCATTTGCTTCCAGGTTTGCAAAAATTTACCCATTCTTCTCCTCCTATCCTCCCTTTGCTATAATACTTTTGTATCATACGGGAGGTTTTCCTTCAATGATTTGGCAAACATTCATCATTTTAATCCACTGCAGGAATATAAACACATCCGTTTAATCAAAATGCCCTTCTATCGCTGTATTAGTCTATAACCTTGATGCATAATAAGTAAAAAATATTTTTATTTAGTTGACAACCATAATATTTTCTTATATATTATTGTAAGAATGTATGAACATATAAGCATATGTGCATGTGAGGTGATAAAATATGGAATCTAAATTGATACAAATCCTTAAAGCCTTGGCTGACGAAACACGTTTGCGTATTCTGAATTTACTGCAGTATAGTGATCTCTGTGTATGTGAACTGGAATTTTTTCTCAATATCAGCCAGTCAAATGCATCAAAACATCTAAACAAGCTAACCAACACAGGCATTCTGCATTATTATAAATCAGCAAAATACGTATATTATCAACTAAACATGGAGCTAATAGATGAATATCCCTTTATCAAACAAATATTAAGCACCGAATCCGGTAAAATAGCTCAATACCAAAAAGAACATGAAAGATTAACTTTATATAAAGAGCAAGGCTACACCTGCGATGATTTAAAAACAGGCAATGTTTGCTTTTAAATAGATTTAAAACATAAAAATTACGATTAAATGTATTTCTGCAAAAATAATTTCGTAAGGACTCACATGACCAAGCAGTATAAATAATTTTATTTTCATGTAAACTTTTTATATAAACTTCTACTAAGGAGGACGCTAAAATGTCTGAGGAAAAAGAACAAAAACTGGGTTTTTTTGAAAGATACCTCACGGTATGGGTAGGAATCTGCATACTTTTGGGGTTATACCTGGGGGAAGTTTTTCCTCAGCTTGCAGATGTATTTGAAGCATTCGAAATCCAGGGATATCCAGTCATAGTAGCCATAGCCCTGTTTTTAATGATTTACCCCATAATGGTCCAGACCGATTTTCAAGAAATTATTAAGGCGGGAAAGTCAGCTAAACCCGTAACCACCACACTTGTGCTTAACTGGGCTGTAAAGCCTTTCACCATGGCTTTTATAGCCTGGCTTTTTTTCAGGATCATATTTGTAGACTTTGTAGGGTACGATATGGGAAGTGAACTCATGGCCGGAATGATCCTTTTGGGTATAGCTCCCTGTACTGCAATGGTACTGGTTTGGGGATATCTGTCCCGGGGAAATATGGGCCACGTAGTAGTGATGGTAGCCATCAACTCTTTGAGCATGCTAGTTCTTTATGGCCCTATGGCAGTTCTGCTGCTACCCGTAGCAGATGTGCCGGTGCCTTTGACAAGAGTGGCGTTTGGGGTATTAGCATACGTGGGTCTACCACTGGTGGCAGGCTATCTTACCCGCAAAATAATGATAGAGAAAAAAGGGAAAGAAGCTTTCGAAAAGTTTACCGCCAGGCTCCATTATGTTTCTCCGGCAGCCCTGCTTTTTACTATTGTCGCCATCGTAACTCCTCAGTCGGGGATTGTCTTAAGCAACCCCCTGCTGGTGCTATTTGTTTTAATTGCCTTAACTGTCCAGATATTCTTGATCTTCGGCATAGCTTACTGGATTTCCAGAAAAATAGGGCTTGCCTATGAAGACGCTGCCCCCACCTCCCAAATAGCATCAAGCAACCATTTCGAGGTGGCCATCGCCATGGCTATCGCCCTTTTTGGGGTTGATTCCGGAGCTACTCTGGCCGCAGTAACCGGCATGCTTATTGAAGTTCCCATCATGCTCCTGCTGGTGCAGATATGTCTAAAAACCCAGCACTGGTTTCCCTCAAAAAAAATGGGTGTTCCTGAATAACACATACGAAATAAAAGGAATACCGACCCGGGTTAATTAACACACACCGGTGCAAAACTAATAAGAGGGGCATAAAAAACTCATCTGACCCTTCTTTCATAAACCCCAAAGCAAACAGACTTACCTGTAACTGCTATGTAGCTCTTCTGCGAGCTTAATTAAGCTCATCGACAAGGCTCTTTACCAGTGTTTTAATTTTATCTCTGGTTTCGCGGAATTTTTCCATTATTTCTTCTTCGCTGCCACTGGCAGCTGTGGGATCTTCCAGATCCCAGTGAATCTTTTTCACAGAAGCAGGAACTGCCGGACAACTCTCTCGGGCATTTCCACAAAGAGTTACCAGTAGATCTGCATTATTTACTAATTCCATATCCACGGGATCTGAGCTATGGCCGCTTATATCAATCCCCTCTTCTTTCATTACTTCTGCTGCCCGCTGGTTAATTCCTGACGGCGATATCCCCGCGCTGAACACTTCCATTACTTCGCTGCCATAATAACGGGCAAAACCCTCCGCCATCTGACTGCGGCAGGAATTACCCGTGCACAGGAAAACTACTCTTTTTTTCATAAATTAAATCCACTACCTTTCAAATTATTCTTTGCTCATATTTTTTTGAATTTCAGCCATGCTTAATCAAATCTTATTTATAAAATAAAAAAACAATAATTAATAATGTTTTTCCAAGATTTTTCTGTTATTCATAAAAAAATCTTTTAGAGACGAGTACATGGGCCGGAAAAGCTGATATATATCCCGGTACAAATCCAGGTTTTCGGGAAGAGGATTCCCGGCAAATTCTGTCGCCACCATCCGGTTACATGCATCTTCAACGCTTTGGTAAACACCAACTCCCACTGCAGCAAGTATAGCCGCGCCGAATGCCGGTCCTTCATTCGCGCCAACTACATTAATTTCTTTTTCCCAGATATCAGCAGCTATTTGTCGCCATAAAGGACTTCGGGCTCCTCCCCCGGACAAGTACAACCTATGAGCTTCCACTCCACACTCCCGGCCCAATTCCAGGCAGTCTTTTAAACTCATGCTTACACCCTCCATAACCGAACGGGCCATATGAGCCCTGCTGTGGCGAAGAGAAAGCCCCACGAAAGCACCTCTGGCAGAAGCATCGGCGTATGGAGTTCGTTCTCCTGCCAGGTAAGGTAAAAACAAGAGCCCTTCGCATCCCGGATCTACAGCTTCTGCTTTTTCATCAATCACCTGATAAGCACTCACCCCTTTTCGGCGGGCTTCTTCTATTTCCTCAGGGCAAAGATTATCCTTGAACCATTTCAAGGAACCTCCTGCGCTCAGGGTTACCCCCATTAGGTGCCATTTTCCCGGAACAGCGTGACAGAATGCGTGAAGCCTTCCCCGGGTATCATAAAGGGGTTCCTCGGAATGCCAGAAAACCACCCCACTGGTGCCTAATACGCAGGAAACCGCTCCCGGGACAACAATACCGTTGCCTACTGCTCCGGCCGCCTGGTCTCCACCCCCGCCGACTACGGGAATCCCCTCCGGCAATCCCAGCGCTATTGCCCCTTTTTTGCTCAGGCAACCACTTATTTTTGTGGATTCGTAGCAATCAGGCATCCACCTCCGGGGTATATCCAAGGTATCTAGCATCTCTTCGGACCACTTCCGCTCCTTTACATTGAAAAGGAGGGTCCCCGAAGCATCGGATACTTCCGTTGCAAATTCGCCGGTCAGTTTATAGCGAATGTAATCTTTCGGCAAAAGAACTTTTTCCACTTGCCGGTATATCTCGGGCTCGTTCCGGCGCAACCAGAGGATTTTAGGAGCTGTAAAACCGGCCACAGCACGGTTCCCCGTTATCCCGATTAATTTATTAAACCCTAATTTATCGTTTATTTCACCACACTGCTCTTCTGTGCGTTGATCACACCACAAAATAGCGGGACGCAAAACCCCGCCTTCCCCATTGATAAACACCGATCCATGCATCTGCCCGGAAAGTCCTAACGCTTCTACTACTAAAGAATCACCAACAACTTCCTTCCCCCTACCCAGACACTCTTTAGCTGCTCTTACAGCGGCATCCCACCAAATTGCCGGATCCTGCTCCGCCCAATTAGGCCGGGGAGTTAGTAACGGATAATCAACTGAAGCGGAAGAAATCACTTTCCCCTCATCCGAAATGAGAAGTGTTTTTAAAGCACTGGTTCCTACATCAATTCCCAGAAAATAAGGCAAGGCTCTAATCTCCTTCTCTATCTATTTTTTAGCTCATCAACCTCCCGCATAAAATCTTCATCCAACCCTAAAGCTTGATAAATTATTTCATAAGCACCTACTGCATCATGGGCCTTTTGGGCCTCCTTCAACTGCTGCTCATCAATTTTTCCCGCCAAGGAATAGATAAACTCCCATTGATATACACTGCGGCGCACGGCTTCAACCTGATTCTCGGTGTAGGGAAACAGGTCAAATCCTACCCGCTCTCCATTTTCTCCGTATTTACAACGCCTTAGCTCCAGTGCCAATTCCAGCGTTTGCATAAAAAAGGAAGCACCTACCATATTGTCATCGTCAAAACTTCCCCAACCAGAATTGCCATGATTATGCCCCAGGAGATTTTCTTTTGCCAGAAGAGCTACATATTCTCCCAGAGGTTCTCCATTCATAATCAAGTGCTGCCAATCTATATTAATTTTCAATTTATCCACGGGCACTCCCGTTTCTTTGATCTTATTTATCACATACATGGTCATCCCCAAATCTCGCAAGAGAATACGCATGGCCGGTTCTGAATTTTTGTGTTCCAGAAGAACCGTTACCCCTTTTTCATGAGCATGGGAAGTTATTTCTGCCAGAGCATTTATTAATCGCTCCCATACCAAGGCGTAAGGAACCTGAAAAGAATAATTATAACCTTCACCTCCGGGCCAAATTATAAAACGGGCACCCACAGAGGCAGCAAGATCTACCCCTCTTTTAGCAGTTTCCACCGACTGGCGCCGCAGTTTTTCGTCCGGATTAATAAAAGAACCTCGGGCATACTGGGGATCTGAAAATAACCCTAAAGCTACGGCATACAAATCAGCAGGCTTCAGAGCAGAAAGCACATGTTCCAAATTATCTTCGTTAACTTCTCCCGGATAATGAAATTCATAACCGTCAATTAAATTACCTATACTTTCCACAACTCGCTTAGTTTTTGAAGGCATGCTTTCCTTTGCCGCTTCAGGATGATACCCACCGGGCATAAATCTGGTAGCATTAGGACCAAAAGCCCAAATTCCCACGCTATTTTTTAGATGCTCCAATTAAGTAATCTCCTTTCTGTAAATAGAATTCCCTTAATTTGACAATAAAAGACTAGCACAGCCTAAATTTACAAGTCAATCCAGAATGTAAAAAATATTTATCTTCCACTCAAAAAATAAACTTACTATCTGAATAATAGATGTTTTAATTATTAAAGTAAAGCAGGCGGTAACGAATTATTTCTTCATTGCCATAAACTGATGGAGGAATACATTAAATTAAGGTTTATATTTGCATAATAAAAGGGAAAATACTTTTTTAGTTATAAAGAATTATATGAACTTTTAAATGTCATAATTAATTGTTCCTTTAGCAATTACATGTTAAAATAAGCGCATACTGTTAATTAATAAGCTTCTTGGAAAAATAACTGCTTTATAAATAATCAATAGGTTTAGTTTGCCAAACAAACATTATAAGGAAGTGTCTTATGAACACACCGTCAATTAATGTCCAGGAGCTAAGTTATTGGTATGGTAAATTAAAAGCAGTTAATAATATTAGCTTCCAAGTCATGCCCGGAGAAATTTTGGGGTTTTTAGGGCCCAACGGCGCCGGTAAATCCACTACCATAAAAGTTCTTACCGGTCAATTAAAACCGGGCAGCGGCAAAGCTCAAGTGTTAGGCCGGGAAGTAGGCAAGGAAGATCCCGAATTGCAGGCCCAAATTGGGGTATGTTTCGAGGAAAAGAACCTTTACCTGGAAATGAGCGCCCTGGAGAATTTAAATTTTTTTGCTTCTTTATTCGGCATTAAAAAACCCGATTCCATGGAAGCTTTACGCCGAGTGGGTTTGGCAGAGCGCGCTAAAGACCGGGTAAACGATTACTCCAAGGGTATGCGTCAGCGTCTAATGATCTCTCGCGCTTTTATAAACAAACCCCGGGTCCTTTTTCTTGATGAACCTACATCCGGGCTAGATCCGGTAACTGCCGCCGAAATACGCCGAGTCATTCAGGAAGAGAGTAAACGCGGCGCTGCCATTCTTCTTACCACCCACAATATGATGGAAGCAGATCAGCTCTCTCACCGAGTAGCCTTTATCAACGAAGGAGAAATAGTTGCTCTTGACACTGCCGAAAATCTTAAACTAAAGTATGGACAAAGAGCCGTCCGTATCAGGCTTCGGAACGGAACAAAAATTACAGAAGAACTTATTACCCTTGACAATGATAATGCATCCACACGTATTGCCGAGTTGGCAGCTTCCCCAAACCTTTTAACCATTCACACAGAGGAAGCTACCCTGGATTCAATTTTTATCAAACTGACCGGCAGAGGATTGGAAGGATGAACAAACCTGTTTCTTCTATCACAATATTGGGAGCCATCCTAAAAAAAGACCTGCAGTCTTATGCGCGGAATAAGATTTATTTGTTTTTGACCCTGCTAGGCCTGGGTTTTTTTGTCCTCATTTTTTGGTTGATACCTGATACAGTTGAAGAAACCATCACCATAGGTATTACACCCTCTTTTGAGACTATGATAGAAGAAACCGCTACAGAACTCAAAGCAGAAGGAATGGCTGAAAAAGAATTGGACTTTTTAAAAGAAGATATACTTGAAGAAGAAATATCTGGCGAAGAAGAAGGCATAGAGATAATAGCAATAGAAGATGAGAAACATTTGAAAAGTATTGTAGAGGGTTCGATGGAACTCTACCGCCTGGAAGATGGACAGCTGGAAATATACGATACCACCGCGAAAAATGCAGAAAAACCATCAAAACTAAAGGAAGCCGAACAGGTAGATCTGGATATAGGCCTGGCCTTTCCCCATAATTATCTCACGGCAATGATTACGGGAGGAAAATCCGCCACAACAATCTATACAGATGCAGCAGTTCCCCCTGAAGTTCAAGAAGCAATGCAGGGGTTTGTGCGTGAAATGTCTTTTCAAATTGCAGGACATGGTTACCCCGTGGAATTTCCCGATGATGAATTGATCATTCTGGGCGAAGATAGAGCAGGGGCACAAGTTTCATTACAGGAGCAAATGCGCCCCCTTTTAGCCTTAATGGTCCTGTTGTTGGAAACTTTTGCTATGGCCTCCCTTATTTCCAGCGAAGTGCTTCAACGCACTATCACTGCTCTGCGCGTGACTCCTATGAAAATCGGTCATTTCCTTACTGCCAAAACAATTTTTGGAACTGCCCTGGCATTTAGTCAGGGGGTCCTGGTCCTGGCGCTTATAGGCTCATTTACTGCTGATAACTGGCACTTCTTATTATTGGTTATGTTCTTAGGAGCAGTCTTGTTCACCAGTGTGGCCATGATTATCGGCGCCGCCGGTAAAGATTTTATGGGTCAGTTAATGTATGCATTGCTTTTCACTGTTCCCCTAATGATTCCAGCTTTTGCGGTACTATTACCGGGAACAGCCGCTTCTTGGGTCCAGTTCATTCCCAGTTACCCCTTTGTAGATTTACTGGTTGGAATTACTATTTATGAAACAGGGTGGGCAGAATCCTGGGGTCCACTTATTTATTCTTTCTCGTGGGTAGCAGTTCTTTATGTGATCGGTTTGTTAATATTGAAACGGAAGGCGGAATCATTATGAACCTGAGGCGGTTAGGGAGGCTTCTATTAAAAGATATAGCCATGGGACCACGTAATCCTATCTTTATTTATGCCATTGTGATTCCCCTAGGGTTAACCCTTATACTTCAGGTGGCTTTTGGCACACTTTTTGAACCGTCACCACGAATGGGCATTGTTGATGAAGGAAGCTCTGAAATTACCAAAAAATTTGAGAATAAAGATGGCATTGAACTCACTTTGTTAGAAGACGTAAATTATCTTATGGACCAAGTAGAAAATAATGATCTTGACGCCGGAATGTTTTTACCCACAAGATTTGACGAAAAAGTACTGGCCGGGGAAAAACCAAAGCTTGATTTGTTCATAGGAGGCGAAAGTTTGGCTTCCCACCGCATAATTCTCAGTGTAATGACCATGGATATTTTGCGAGATGTGGAAGGCAGCGATATTCCAGTAACCGTGGAATTGATACAATTTGGAGAAGAAGGACTACCTATTTCCATGCGGTTGGTTCCTTTAATCGTCTTTTATGCATTAGCCATGGCCGGCATATTTCTCCCGGGTTCCAGTATAGTGGAAGAAAAAGAAAAAGAAACCCTAATGGCACTGCTGGTAACTCCTGCTCGCAAAAATGAAGTTCTTGCTGCCAAAGGGCTACTTGGCATTATTCTTTCTTCCTTGACAGCCCTACTCACCTTGTTTTTAAATAATGCTCTTGGCCCTCGCCCATTGGATGTAATGTTGGTCATTTTAGTGGCAGCCACCCTTAGTTCCCTCCTTGGAGTCCTGGTAGGGTTATTAGCAAAGACTTCCACTTCCCTGTTTGCCATTATTAAAGGTGCCGGCATCATCCTTTTTGCCCCGGTTATATTTTATATTTTTCCCGATTGGCCCCAGTGGATTGCCCGGATATTTCCTCTCTACTGGATTATTGAACCAATCTGGGAAGTTTCTGTTATGGGTAATCCCGTCAGTAACGTAAGTTTCGAGCTTTTCATCGCCGGCGGTATTATCATCGCCCTTACTTTCCTAACAATGTCATTAGGCCGTTACATTAAGTTCTTTTTTTGACCCTTATTCCCTTCATATTTCGCTCGGCTTCCCGGATGTGCTCCCTTATAACGTCCTGAACGCCTGTTTCTATCGTCATATTTTTTTCTTTTAGGCATCGGCGGAGCTTCTTCCGTTATTTTCACCGGCGTTCTATCAGGTTCTTTGGTCAGCAACTTTAAAGCGGCGGATAAAAGTGCTGCCGCATCGTTATGATGCAGCAATTCTTCGGCAATACTTTTATATAAATAGGTGTCTTCCTCTCCCATGGTTGATCGAAGCTTATCCACAGCCAGTCTCTGCTGGCCTTCTATGGCTTCATTCATAGTAGGAATAGGTATTTTAGTAATTTTCCTTTTTATAGTTTTTTCAATTAACCTCAGTTGCCCTTCTTCTCTATGCGTAACAAAAGTTACGGCCATGCCTGACTGCCCCAGCCTTCCCGTCCGTCCAATTCGGTGAACATATCCTTCCGGATCTCGCGGTATATCAAAATTATATATATGAGTTACTCCCCCAATATCCAATCCTCGAGCAGCTACATCAGTAGCTACCAATATTTCAGTAGTACCATCCCTGAAATGACGTAATACATTTTCTCGCTTGGGCTGGCTCAAATCGCCATGGATTGCTTCAGCAGAATAACCACGTCTAGTAAGCCCCTCAAAGAGCTCATCTACTCGCTTTTTTGTCCTTCCAAATATTATGGCCAGATCAGGCGATTGTATATCCAAAAGACGACAGAGCACGTCAAATTTTTGCCTTTCCGGCACTTCCAGATATCTCTGTTCTGTGTTTGGAACTGTAACTTCTTTAGATCTAACACTTACAAATTCAGCCTCTGACATAAATCGCTTAGCCAAATCCTGAATAGTTTTGGGCATGGTCGCAGAAAACAGCATTGTTTGTCGTTCTTTAGGAACTTCCGAAAGTATGGTTTCTATATCTTCTATAAATCCCATATTCAACATTTCATCTGCTTCATCAAGAACCACTGTTACTATCTCCTGCAGGCGAAGGGTTTTTCTTCTCATGTGGTCCATTAAACGGCCCGGAGGTCCTACAACTATTTGGGGTTTATTCTTAAGAGCCCTTATTTGCCTGTTAATATCCTGTCCTCCGTATATTGGAAGCGCCCGAACCCCTTTATGTTTACCAATGGTATTTATTTCTTCAGCCACCTGGACAGCTAACTCCCTTGTGGGGGTAACCACAAGCCCCATAATTTTATCCTGTCCCTGATTCATTTTTTCAATCATGGGTATTCCGAATGCAGCTGTTTTACCTGTACCTGTTTGTGCCTGTCCGATTAAATCTCGGAAAGACATAGCCAAAGGAATAGTTCGTTCCTGAATCGGAGTAGTTTCTTCAAAACCCATATCTAAAACAGCCCGTAATACCGGGGCGCTTAGATTCATTTTCTCAAAAGTAGGCATTCATTTAATCTCCTTAATAATAATTATATTTGCATCAATCGTATTTTTCCAAACTTAATCTCCAACTTGATCTATAAAAAGACACCATAGAAAAGTTGAATATTAAATTAAGGGCATTCCCAATTAAACAGGAAATGCCCTTTTCTTTCAGCTTCTGCTATATATATTCTCCTTTATAGGCGAACAACATTAGCAGCCTGAGGGCCGCGGTTTCCGTCAACTACATCATATTGCACAGATTCTCCTTCTTCCAGAGTCTTAAAACCATCACTCTGGATTGCGGAAAAATGAACAAACACATCTCCACCTTCTTCGTTTTCAATGAAACCGAACCCTTTGTCAGCATTAAACCATTTTACCTTACCTTCCATATTTTGGAGGCCTCCTTAATTATTATTTATCAAAAAGCGGAATTGGGTCAAACTACTTTTACTTTACCCTGGAATCAGAGGCCTAAAAATCGTTTAACTTTTTCCTATCTTTTTAACAGATTGTATAATCATAACACATATTTTCTTAAATTGCACGTTTTTATTAAAAAAAATTTTTTCGCGCCTCATTATGTTGAAGCAAATCATAATCACCGGGTTAATTTACAATTCTTCCTGGTAATATTTTTTCTTGCACAGGCTCCTCTGTAACTTGCCCGAACTAGTTTTGGGAACAGTTCCCGGAGGAACTATTTTTATATCTTTGGGAGGAACAGAACAAACTTCCACTACTTTTTGGCGAATATTTTTACGTAGCTCTTCAAAATTTTCTTGCTCTTTTGTCTCCGCAACTACTGCAATGCTCTCTTTGCCCCTGCTGCCCTCAACACCAAATGCTATGACATTGCCCGTTCTAATGCCTTCCACTTCACCGGCTGCTCTCTCAATGTCCTCGGGGAAAATATTTCGTCCGGAAACAATTATTACATCTTTTATGCGACCACATAAAACCAACTCCGGATTTTCTCCCTTGGCGGGCTCCACAAAATAAGCCAGATCTCCGGTGCGCAGCCACTCGCCGTTAAATTGAGTCTCCCTTAAATCAGGCCTTTTATAATAACCTGTGGTGAGCGATTTGCCCCTGATCTCTAATTCACCCACTTCCCTGATACCTTTAAGCTCATCTTTGTCAAGATCCCAAATACGCATCTCCAGACCGGGGAGAGGCTCACCCAACAAGGGAAGGCGTTTGGCAGTTTTTGCTTCCGGGTCAGCCGGTCGCGCTATTCTTTCTTCCTCCAGGGCAAACCGCTCCACTACATCACAAACCATCCCCCGCATTGGAGGGGAAAAACTGCCTGCGAGGGTAACTTCCGCAATTCCGAAAGCACAAAACACCGCTTCAGAGGGAAATCCAAATTCCCTCCCTATTTCTACAAACCGGTCTACCGCTTGGGGGTCAATAGGCTCGGCACCGTTTAATGCAATACGCATATTAGACAGATCCGGCGACTCCCCGGTCTCTTTCATGCGTTTCAAGGTTCTGCTTGCCAACACCCATGAAAAATTTGGCCCTGCCGTAATCGTAGCTTTATATTCATCAAGCCAGCGCATCCAATTAGCCGGCTTGGAAAGAAAATCCTGGGGAGAAGCCAAAATTAGGGAACAACCTAAAATCATAGGCAAAGTAAGGAAACCTATCAAGCCCATATCATGGTAAAGAGGAAGCCAGGAAACCAAAATATCTTCTAACTTAACTTCCGCCGCCTGGATCATTCCATCCACATTGGCGCAAACGCAGCGGTGTGGAAGCATAACGCCTTTCGGTTCCGAAGTTGCCCCGGAAGTAAATTGCAAAATAGCCAGACGTTCGGGGTCTTCCGGTACTTCCCGGTAATCTTCCGGTTTAAACCCAGTAGAACCCGGTTGAACCTGGTCCAGCTGAATTATCTGCGGATCTTCAACATCCGGTTGATAATAAGCAGCCATATCAGGATCTAAAAGAAGCAAAGAGCAATCTCCATATTTCATCAACCCTCTACACTGGGAAATAAACTTCTCTATAGAATCCAACCGCATAGGAATAGGCAATATAGTTACACACGCCCCTGCCAGCCACGCAGCCTGGAGGGCAGTCACCAGGTTCCTGGTCGTAGGTCCTAAAAACGCCACGTGATCTCCCGGAGAAATACCCTGAACTTGCAAAGCAGCAGCCACAGCCAGGGCATCCCGGTGTAACTCCTTCCAGGTGAGCTTTTCCGGACCTTTGCCGTCGCTGGCTGCCGATCCCACAAAAGTTATAGATGCAGATTCCCGGGCTGTTTCGCTTATACGTGATAATAATGAACTTCCCATTTCTTTCAATTCCACATTGCGGCTAAAAATCATATTTGAACTCATTTTCATTAATCCCCTCCTCAAATCGTGCCAATTTTTTTATCCTTGTCAACTAAATTATTCCTATAAATATCTCAAGTAGAAGTCGGTATAAAAAAATATATTCTATACATTGTATTAGCAAACCTTTTCAAAATTTTTGTTAAATTAAAAAATTATGCTTGAAGATACATCAAACTCTGGCCTTAAGTATTAGGAGCTAGCATATACCTACCTGACATATCATTATAAAAAGTTGCTGACGACAATTTATGTATGTCCATCTTCAACATGTAATTTATAATTGCACATGCCCGATAAAAAAAGTATTATTACTGTATTATACTATATTAATTACCAAGACTGGGAATTTTGTCTAAATTTGCATGGCATTCCGGGGGGAATGTTAATTGTGGCTATGAGTGCGGAAGCTATTTTCATGATTTGCAGGAATTTATAAGCGGGTTGAAGAACACTTCCCTACGTTGATAATTCACAAGAAATCCACAGATCATGCAAAATTATCAAAGCCGTTTAATACTACTATTAATCTTTTGGAGCATTTTCTTCATCAGCATTTCAGACAAGTCTATTTTTAAAGGAGGAACAAATAATGCATATGGGCGATTACCGGGGAGTATCAAAAGCACATCTGGAAGTAGCCAGGCATTACTCAAGCCCTTACCTGATGGGCCCTCCCATGTGCGATGAGCTTATAGCCTTGATAGAGCACATGTATACAGAAGAAGAAGCTGAGATAATAAAATACTTGCCACCCTTGAGAGTGCGGACAGCGGAAAAACTGGCCAAAGAAAGCGGTAGGCCCATGGAGGAAGTAAAAAATATTCTTAACCGGCTTGCACACGAGAAATATGTGATCTTTTCAATCAAAAAAGGGCCAAAAGAGTTATATTGTTTGCTCCCAATTATCCCGGGCACTTTTGAGTTAGTTCTTGTTAAACCCAACAGGGAATCTGTTACTCCCTGGCAAAAAAAATTTGCCGAACTTCATGAAGCACTCTATAATACCGGTTATCTGGCCAATTACCATTTAAATAAAAAACCGGTAAATGCTGTGCGCTACTTGCCGGTTAAAGAAGCAATTCAAGGTGACCCCATGGCTTACCCTTCGGACTATCTTGAAGAAATTTTGGAACCCTTTCATGACTTTGCAGTGGGTATCTGCCAGTGCCGACTTACCAGAAATGAAGTGAACGAAGGATGTGGAGGAACTCTTGAGACCTGTGTAGTAATGGGTGAGATTGCCCGGCGGACAATTTCCCAGGGTAGAATGCGTTCCGCAAGTCGCCAGGAAGTAATAGACATTAAACGAGCAGCCGAGAAAGAAGGTATGGTTACCTGGATGTTGAATGTGGAATCCGAACGGCTAAATATTAGCTGTTCATGCTGCGGTTGCTGCTGCGGAGCACTGCGGACCGTCACTCAGTTTAACGCCCCGGGATTCATTGCTCCCCCACATTTTATGCCTCAAATTGAGGCTCCCAAATGTACAGCATGCAACAAGTGCATAGATGTTTGCCCTATGGGCGCATTATCCTTGATAGAAGACGAAATGGGCAAGAAACCTGTCCACTACCCCAAACGCTGTGTAGGATGTGGCCTTTGCGCAGTTGCATGCACTACCGGAAGTATTCTTATGAAAGCCATAGCCGATTACGAAAAGCCAAAGAATTTTTTAGGTTATCTGGCAAAATACGGCCCCAGCTACCTCAGCAACGCGAGGCAGATGCAACTTAATAGGAAAAATTCTCAACTTTAAATATTAGGTTAATGCAAAACAAAAAAATTACTGCTTCCTATCTTTTCTACTTAAAATAAAGTGACATAATTCGTTGAAGGTATTATTTTTAAAAAGACCTTTTCCTTTGTAATTGGAACTAGATTGAGGTTTTATACACTTCTATATCAGGCGGAAGATTTTTTCAAAATTTGCATACGGCAAGCTCCATATGTATATTATTTAAACGGCCACAAGTTTCTCAGCCGTTTCCATAGCCCCCGCAGCCTCTTTGACTGCGAAGAAGTCGTTTCTTTTTCCCTGGAGCTTTTACGGGATTCTTCCTCCCACATCTCCTGATAAGCCAACTTTTCCACCCCGGACAGAGCTTCTACATGATGCCATACCTCGTGTTTAATGGTTTCTCGTAATTCTTCTTGCCAGACATCAGCACTTTCTCCAGCCAGCAAAGCGAAAAAGGAACCATAATAGATGACAATATGGTTGCCCATTTCATTTGATATGTACTCCCCCATGATATACCGGTCTTCATCATATTTATCCCGGTTTTCTTCCAGCAACACGATTATACCCATGTGCAGCTCCTTTAATAAAGGTGCCGGAACTTCTTCCTCAATAATACGCTCTGCAAAATCGCTAAACTCTTCTAACTTCATATACTAACCTTCTCCCAAGTCAAAAAGGTTGATCCGGATGATTTAACCTGCCTTCTATCTTTAATTGGATCTTATGTAATTGAATCTTTTCTCCAAACAAAATCAGGCAAAAAAAGAAGCCATATTTAATATATTCCCTTTCCAGCCGCCATCTTCGGCCAAATTTTTAAACCTTTACCTTCTTTACATCTCCGGTTATTACACCCATTCGCATCAGAGGTGCTCTTTGCACAACTGTAACCCGGTCCATTAGCTTGGTCTCAATTAGCTCCAAAATGATACCGCAATCCTTTAAGGTGTCCAGGTAAGCAAAATGCGTCACCGCCCCTCCTTTAGTGGCAATATACCCTTCCTGCACTATATCGATGCCGGCATTTTTTAATTGGGCTTTTTTTTGCTCAATGTTGCTCACATAATACCCCAGATGATGCAACATGTTGCCTTGTCTATAAGCATCTGCATAAATCCCTTTTTCCGCAGAGAAAACCTCAATAATTTCCACCTGAAACCTGCCGCTAAAGGCAATATATAGCTCAAGTTCCAGCTCTATCTTTTCCCCTAAAAAATAAATTTCCTGTTCCTTTGTATTGCTCCTAAACCATGGGTTAAGATTAAGAAGTTTTGCATACCATTGCATAGATTCACCCTTGTTTCCGGCGACCATTCCTAGTTGAGTTATTTGGGGATTCCCCCATCCTTTAATAATCTCTTCTGCCAAAGCCAACCCCATTACCTCCTTCCCTAAAATTTATAAAAATCTTGATATTTATACCTTTCCTTCCCATTTTTTTAACTTAAACCCGTTATCATAATCTATTCTATCAATTAACACTATTATATAACCCAGGGCAATAAAAAATACTGCCATCCCCAGTACATATAAAGCTACCATCCCCCCATAAGCATCAATGTCAATAAAGAAATAGGGATACCTGCTGCCCAATTGGGGAATAACCCCGCCTACCTGGGCCCTGATCACCGCAAATATGAAATAGGCAAGGGGGAAAGACACCCACAGAAGAGGGTCATACCTGGAATAAACTCCTTTTTTGTCAAATATCAGCCAATCCAAAATAAATAAAATGGGCGTGATGTAATGAACCGCTATATTAGCAAAACTGGCAGCATAATCTTCCATGCCCGCTTCGAAAAGGAATGGCCGCAAAAGAAAGTGAAAGACCAAAAAAGTCACCGCTATAACCATTGTGGTGGCCCCTTTAAGCCAGGGAAAAGCAGAGTTATATCCTCTAATGCCCGATTTTCTTATTTTATTAACCGTATCACCTACGACCATAAGCATGACCACCAAACACAGCAGATTGCTCTGCATAGTATAGAAAATTAAAGCAGAGGTATTAAGATCACCATTTTCAAAAAGGGAAACATAAATACCTGCAGCGCACAATATTACAAATATTATCCGGTAACATAAAGCTACTAACCTGTTGTCCAAGGACATAAACTCCCCCCTTAGATCCGGTCGCTCCTGATTTCAGCATCCCGCTTAACCGTTTTGAAAATCAAAATAATTAACAACCGGAATTGAAATCATTACGCTATTATCGTTAAAAACTACACTATATTTTGGAGCTACCCTATATTCAAAAAAAACAAGCCTCAGCCGGCAAAGAAAGATTTAGCATCTTCCCGGCACTTAAACTTAATACCCTTTGTTTATTATAATAATATTAACTTATTTTTACTGCTTTATAAAGGACAATTATATTCAACAATTAAATTTTGCATCAACACATTATATGCCCTTTAAGTCTGCTAATTTCTGGATTGACATCTATGAAAAGGTTATGTATAAATTATGTTAAGATACCTAAATTCAAAGGTAAATTCATATCTTAGCCTATAAGTTTACCAATATTAATGAGGAGATTAAATTGTCCTTTAAAGATATCGATATAAATCCCCAATTTGCAAAAGCCCTGCATATGATGGAAGAAGACAATAAAAACGTTTTCATCACCGGAAAGGCCGGAACCGGTAAATCCACATTGCTTGAATATTTTCGGTTAATTACAAAAAAGAATGTTGTAACCCTTGCGCCAACGGGAGTAGCCGCAGTTAATATCAGCGGTCAAACAATTCACTCCTTTTTTGGATTCCGGCCGGATGTGACTCCCGAAAAGGTTAGGCAGGAAGCAAATAAACAAGCATCGTCTATTTACAAGAGCCTCGATGCCATCGTCATAGACGAAATATCTATGGTGAGGGCTGACCTGCTCGACTGCGTCGACGAATTTTTACGGATAAATGGTAAACAACCGGGGCTCCCCTTCGGAGGCATCCAGATGATACTTATCGGTGATCTTTACCAGATACCACCGGTAGTTACCAGGCACGATCGCTTTGTTATTGATGGTTACTATGATAGTGAGTTTTTTTTTGACGCTCGGAGTTTTGCCGATATTGAAATCAAATACCTGGAGCTTGAGACAATATATCGTCAAACAGAGCAAAACTTTATAGATCTGCTGAACAAAATCCGCAATAAAACCGCCTCTGAAGAAGAACTTGCCCTGCTAAACAACCGTGTTATTGACCACAACACCACTCTACCAGAGGATGTTATCTATTTGACCACCACCAACGATATGGCCGAAAAAAGAAATAAAGCGGAACTGGCCAAATTACCCGGTCATTCATATTTTTTCACAGCCGAAGTAACCGGTATGATCGACAAGAAAAGCTTTCCGGCTGATGAAGTTTTGGAAATAAAAACAGGCGCCCAGGTAATGCTTCTAAATAATGATGCGGCAGGACGTTGGATCAACGGCACCATCGCTACTATTGCCGGAATTAATGAAGACAGCCTGGAAATAAAGTTGGACGACGAAGAAGTTGAAGAAGTAACCCCTTATAAGTGGGACCTCTACCGATTTTTCTGGGATAAAGAGTCACAGGCAGTGGGCACTGAAAGTATCGGCTCTTTCCGGCAGTACCCTTTAAAACTGGCCTGGGCAATTACCATTCATAAAAGCCAGGGTAAAACTTTTGACAACGTAGTGATCGATTTGGGAAAAGGCGTTTTTGCTTCCGGTCAGCTGTATGTGGCCCTTTCCCGCTGCCGCAGCCTTAACGGCATCTTCTTGCAGAGGGAATTGAACCCATCCGATATCCGTATTGATTTCAGAGTGGTTAAATTTATTACCGAATGGCAGTATTATTCTTCAGAAGAAAAACTGCCACTGGATGATAAAGTGGAAATCATCAAAAACGCAACTCAAAATGAAAACGACCTGGAAATCATCTACCTTAAAAACACCGATGAAAAAACAAAAAGGATGGTTAGGCCCGAGAAGGTAGGGACAATGTATTATAACGGTAAAAAATTTATCGGCATGGAGGCATACTGCTTTGAAAGAAAAGAACGGCGGACATTCAGGGTAGACCGTATCTTGCAGATAAAAAGCGGTAACACCATTTATGAAATTGAAGAACCAGCAGCCGAGCATAAGAACATTTTTACGGGTACTGCCGGCTGTATAGACGTGGAAACTACGGGTTTGGATCCCTACACCGACGAAGTTATTGAGCTGGGCTTGGTACTTTTCAGCTATGATCGAAGCGGCATTACCGGCATTATAGACACTTATTCCGGTTTAAGAGAGCCTCGGGGCGAGATCAGCCGTGGCGCTTACAACGTGCATGGTTTGGCAAAAGAACATCTTATCGGCCATCAGCTTGATACAGAAAAAATCAAAAGCATGCTGGAACAGGCTGACTTTCTTATTGCCCACAATGCTTCTTTTGATAAGGGTTTTGTGACAAAGTTATTCCCCTCCGCCAAAAAAATGCGCTGGTACTGCACAATGAGAGGCATCCGCTGGCAAGGAAGGCGCAGCTTGCAGGGGCTTCTACACGAACACGATATATTGCCGGTTCAATCACACCGTGCACTTG
>PUKQ01000175.1 GCA_003550565.1 Syntrophomonadaceae bacterium | reverse complement strand
TAGCAATGTGGAAACATACACCGGGAAAGGGCCTCAAACCGGCAAAGATGAGGATTTTGCATCCCTGGAAATAGATAATGAAAAATTGTATCACATCGTCACTGATTACGTCCTTTTGGAAAGAGCCGTTCCGGAAGCCAATTCCCTAATACCGTGGCTTTCCATAAAACCAAAAGACAGCGATGGCAACCCCATAGAAAACTTTGAAGATTGCATTGTCCGGGTAAACGGAGAAGACTTTAAAGTTTGGGAAGCTGTGCTGGAATATATAGCCACTCAACCTCAAGGGAATAATTCTTCCGGATTACCACGGATAGATCCCTATTATAAAGAGACCATGGGACGCATAAGTATTAAGAACAACACCGGCCCTTTAACATGGATAGGCGTTTACCTGGCAACTTTTTACACGATTTCCCCCTGGTTATACTTGATCCCTGCTGCTATCATTTTCGGTATTGTTTTTAAATTAGCGCGGAAGCGGCGCATCCGCAGCCAAAGACATTAAAATATTCAATGATTCCGGGAGAAGTTTGGTAGGAGCTTATTAATCCAAATTTAACTCTTTACTTCAGAGAAGCCACCTGGCGTTGGAGTCCATACCGCAAATCCACCCGGGGAACAAAACCCAGTAAATGTCGGGCAGAAGAAGTATCGGCAAAAGTGTGGCGAGGATCGCCTTTTTGGGGTGGTTGGAATTCAACCCTGGCTTTTCGTTCTGTGATCTCTTCCAGTATGGCAATAATTTGATTCACCGTTACCTGAGATCCCCCACCAACATTAAAAATTTTACCCTCTACGCCCGTAACATCAGCTGCCGCAAGGTTAGCAGTTACTGCATCGTCAATATATGTAAAATCGCGAGTCTGCTCCCCGTTGCCGAATACATAAAGGGGACGATCTTCCAAAAGAGAGCGTATAAAAATGTTAAATGCCATATCGGGCCTCTGGCCGGGCCCATATACTGTAAAATAACGCAACGAAACAACAGGAACATCATAATTATAGTAATAGAGATTTCCCAAGTGCTCACCGGCTAACTTGGAAACACCATAAGGTGACACCGGTTGAGGATAAGCTTTTTCCGAAACCGGAAGTTCTGCCACTTCCCCATAAACCGAGGAAGAGGAAGCATATACAAACCTTTCTAACGGAATGGACCTGCATACCTCCAACAGCTTTTGAGTGGCCAGAATATTATTATGAGTGTAAGCATCAAAACTTTTTCCCCAGCTTTTCCTTACTCCTGCCTGGGCTGCCTGGTGAAAAACCACCCCTACCCCTTCCAGTTCTCTTTCGGAAAGCTCAGCAACATCCATATCTAAAAGGGTAAAATTACTATAATCCCGTAAATCCTTAATATTGGCCTCCTTCAATTTACGCTCATAATAGTCAGTAAAATTATCCACACCGATAACCGAGCTTTCCCCGTGCAAAAGAGCTCTGGTCAAATGAGAGCCAATAAAGCCGGCTGCGCCGGTAACCAAGTATTTCACATTTTTAGCCTCCCTATAAAAGCAGTTATTTACCTCTAACATAGCTTAAAAAACACCGGCAATTTAAACATAACTATGATACTTGCCGGAAACTAAGTAAACCCCGGCAGTTAATAACGCAAGTTCAATACTCAAGAACAATTATTTCCAGGTTATTAATTCACAGATAAAGAATTTCCCCCTTGAGAACTCCATCTTCCAGCCAAATTTGGCCGCAAGAGGCATAATTCCTGCCGCGGGGTTGTACCGGAGAACCCGGATTAAACAATAAAACGCCTTTTAAATATTCGTGAATAGGGAAATGAGTATGGCCAAAGATAACGCCGCTTACCGGGTAATGTGCGGAGGAAAATGCCTCATAAGCTTGCTTTGAGGCTTCTCTACTTCTGCCCCGTCCGTGCATCAACCCTATGTATATGCCTCCTGCCGAAACAATTTTCATATTTCCCAGTTTTTGGTACAAACGCATAGAATCCATATTACCGGCAACCGCTTCCACCGGAGCAATAGCCTTTAATTCATCTATAATTTTTTCCTCTTCCAGATCACCCGCATGTAAAATAAGGTCGGCTCCATCCAGAAGACGAAAAATCCTTGGGGGGAGCGAACGGGCACGCGCAGGCACGTGAGTATCGGATATTACGCCAATCCAACCTCCTGCAGATAAGTTGTGTTCCACTACTACAAAATTATCCATGCCGGCTATCACCCTTTTAACAGAGAATAGAAAATCCATTAATTGGGAAAAATGCTTTTAGTTTATAGCAATCTGATCGGTTTAATATTTTCCCGCTTTATTCAGAAGTAAGGTTTTTCCCACTCATCAAGGTAAACCATTTCTTCAAGTTCCATGCGTGGGCGAGGCTGCGGCTCTTTAGCGGGAAAACCAACCGGTGTCATGGCCACAACTTTATATTCCGCGGGCACATTACAGGCACTTCGAGCTGTATCTTCATCGAACCAAGCCACCCAACAGGTCCCAAGCCCTTGCGCATGAGCAACCAGCATTAAATGCTGCATGGCCAGGCCAGTGTCCAGTAAATAATATTCTTTACCGTCAAGCTTTCCGGAAGCATCGGGATCGCCGCAAACCACTATAACCACCGGAGCATCTACTAAAGCCTTTACCGCCGGATTACCTTCATATAGAGATTCCGCCAACTTCTTTTTCTTTTCCGGATCACGTACTACGATAAAACGCCAACACTGCTGATTTTTCCACGAAGGTGCCAGGCGCGCTGCATCAAGCAGATCATTTATAAGATCCGGGGAAACCTCCGCGGTAGTGTCATACTTGCGCACACTTCGCCTGTTTTCTATAGCCGTTCGAATATCCATACTTATCCCTCCTGTATAATATAATTACTTAATCACAGCGGCAAATAAACTTCCTTAATTTAGCCGGAAATTGAAATGCCCTCTTAACAAACATACTAATACATTAAGCCCTACCCGTAAAGTAATAAAGGAATATTGCCGTTAACAACCATTCTGGCCTGCTTATAAAGTAAGAAGTTGAACATTTTAGAGAAATTATAAAAATTTTTTCTTTATACATGTAGAAATATTGATCAAATTATGTTAAAATTTATAAACAATTTAATATCTAAAAATATTCTTTACATAACAAAGCAAATATATTGCATAAGAGTAAAGGCAGTGCGGGAAAATCCGTCATCTTCGCTTAATTGCATATCCATGCAAAACTCTTATTTGAAAAAGGAGGAAAGTTTTTGAAAAATGATTAAGAAGAAGCAAATATCTTTAAGTTTTGCCATTCTTGTTTGTATTTTTTTGAGTTCAGCTTTCCTGTTTACCTTTGGCTATAACGAAATTATAAAGATCAAAATAGCAAGCACTGCATCCACAGCAGATATACACACTGATATCCAGGAGAAGATGGATAAAGGTAAAGATTCAGTAGAAGCTATATTATTACTCGAAGAAAAAGCCAATACCGCAAAAGTATCGCGAGCAGTAAGGGAGCATGCCCGCCCCTTTGCCAGTGGAGAACAAATTAAAACCATGAGTTGCCGGGCAGTAGTAACTTCTCTTCAAAACACCGCAGAGAAAACCCAAGAACCCATTTTGGATTACTTGCAAAGTGAAAAGAAAAAAAATAAGGTAGATAAAATTAAAGAGTTTTTTATAGTAAACGCCATTTATGTGAAAGCCGATTCTACAGTAATAGAAGCACTTTCCCATGATTCGGCAGTAGATAAAATTATTCCCAACTTATCTTTTAAGCTTCAGCAGGAAGAAATCTCCACAGATAAAACTTCTCCCACTGACGTCCAACCTTCCGAAGATAACTTGGAATGGGGCATTGAAAGGATAAATGCCCACCGGGTTTGGAATGAATTTGATATAGACGGCGAAGGAGTTGTGATAGGTATTTTAGATACGGGGGTTACCTGGGAACACGAAGCTCTGAAAGAGAAGTGGAGGGGATATTGCCCTGACGACAACCATGATCCAACATATAGTTGGTATGATGCCAAATATGGTAAAAGCATGCCGGTAGATGTGAGTGAGCACGGCACCCACGTTGCGGGCACTGCCGTAGGTGCTGGTCCGGATGGCAACAATAAAATTGGTGTGGCACCCGGCTCACAGTGGATAGCGGCAAATGCCTTTAATAACAATGAGAGCGCTACTTACAGTGATCTCATAGAGGCGGGGGAATATCTTCTTGCCCCCGGGGGTAACCCGGATAAATCTCCGGATATCATCACCAATGCCTGGGGAGGGCCATGGCGTGATAATCCTATTTTCAGGGAAGTGATCCAGAGATGGCGGGATGCCGGGATTTTCCCGGTAGTAGCTGCCGGTAACACCCGCAATGGAGCACACAAAGGTTCCATCTTACTTCCGGGTATTTATCCGGAAAGCATAACCGTGGGGGCCACTAACAGCAATAACCGGCGGACGGATTGGTCCAACCGGGGGCCGGCAAAGTATTATCCCGAAGAATTAAAACCAAACATCTCCGCCCCGGGGAATAATATTCGCTCAGCAACAAAAGGCATTGCCGGTTACGGTAATAAAAGCGGCACTTCAATGGCTACCCCTCATGTTGCTGGAGCAGCAGCCTTGTTACTCTCCTACGACCCAGGCTTATCGGTGGAAGAAATAGAAGAAACTCTCTTTTCTACCGCTACTCCCCGGACAGATTCAGATTACGATGAATATCCTAATTACGGATATGGTTACGGCATTGTTAACGCTGCGACAGCAATAGATTCACTGCACTACGAAATCACTATCGAGGATGATGTGCTGGAAAAAGCTATACGCCAAAATTTGGGCAAAGAAAATAATAAAGGCTACCTGGAATACACTCTAACCAGAATAGATATGGAGCAGTTGGAAGAACTGGATCTCAGCGGCAAAAACATTGAAAGCCTGGCAGGGCTGGAATATGCTATAAACTTGGAATATCTTTACCTGGGGGAAAATAAACCTGTTCCTGTCATAATGACCTATTTAGAAATTGCTTCTGATAACATATATGTCAGTACCAATGAAACCGATAAAGAAGAAATAATTAAACTAAATGTAATTCCGGGCAACGCTGACATACATGATATTACCTGGTTATCAAATGATCCCTCTATGGCTGAAGTTGCAGATTTTGAAGGAGATAATAAATCTACGATCTATCCTCGGGCAACAGGCTCTACTGAAATTATTAATAAAGTTAAAAGTGTAAACCTTGAGGGAAAAGAAAGTATTCATGAAACTACTTGCAAAATAGAGGTTGTTAAGTACGGAGATGTAACTGGAGACGGTAACATAAAAGTAGCTGATGCCATCAATATTTTAAGGCATGTTGTAGAAATACATAAGCTTGAGGGATGCTATAAAAAAGCCGCTCTGGTCGCATATAATAACGATGGAAATGTTTCCTCTAAAGATGCTCTAACTATCTTGAGATACCTCGTTGGACGCCAGGAAGTACTTCCGGCTGGAACTAAATAGAAAAACGACACTAAAAAATCTTAGGTGGGAACTTATTATTCTTCATTCCTTCCCTCATCTTCTAACTGGTCATTTTTTTCCGGATCATGCTCTTCCTCGTCTCCATAATCATTCTCACTGCCACTTTCGGTATTATCTTCATCCGCTTCATCACCATTAACTTCTTCATTCACCGGACTATCTTCGTTTTCTTCTACTTCTAATTCTCCCTCTTCCGGCTCAGGTTCCGGTTCAGGCGGGGGAACATACTCAACTTCAGGTTCACTCTCTTCTTCTGCCGGTGGAACTTGTTCTTGCGGCGTAACTCTTTCACCGGGGAGAAGTTTCTGCGGTCGCTTCTCTACTGCTACCCCAAAAACATCTTCAATCAATTCTACTCTTTTTTCTTCATCCACTACCAGGTACCAAATACCGCGGGCGTCATGCCGGCCGCTTCCTTCAAAAGTGTAAGCATCAATTTCGGAAGGGTCTATTTCTTTACCGTACAGCGCCAACGCCCCCATCTGGGAAATCGAAAGGTTCGTGTCCACATGCTCCTGTAAGGATCTATATATGTCAGGAAATTGTCTCAGCTTGCCCTTATCTTTCATTTGTTCAAAAGCTTCTATCATTATACTTTGCTGTCTCTCCATTCTGGCAAAATCATGATCCATATGCCGGGCCCGGAGATACTCCATAAATTTATATCCGTCCAACTTCTGAAATCCTTCGTGTACAACTATTTTGCCCCGACCGGCATGAGCTCGCACCGTAACATCAACATCATAATATATGCCACCCACGGCATCAATAATTTCTACTACACCATCCATGTCCAGAACTACATAATAATGTATGGGCACTCCTCCCAGGAAATTTTGGATGGTTCTCACAGTGGTTTTAATCCCGTTTAAATGAGGATCTTGAACTCCCGGATTCCGATAGCCGTAGCCATACGCATGGTTAATTTTGTCATGTCCATCTTGACCATAAATTTCCACATAAGTATCTCGCTGAATACTAATTATAGAAACATCTTTAGTTTCAAAGTTAATAGAAAGCACCATGATAGTGTCCGGACGATATGCACCATCTCCGTACTCATCGTCACGGGAAGCCGTCTTGTCGAACCCCAAAAGGGCAAAGTTTATAATATTTTTGTCAAAGTTACGGGCAACTTCGCTTTCCCAGTCTACTATGGAATCTCCATTTTCCTGAGGTTGTAAAATTCTAAGTGTGTCCTGTATGTGATTATAAACCGTAGCCCCGGCAATTATAAGAACTAATGCGCATGCCGC
>PUKQ01000171.1 GCA_003550565.1 Syntrophomonadaceae bacterium | reverse complement strand
TCTCATCAACTTCGTCTACCTCATCAACTTCGTCTACCTCATCAACTTCGTCTACCTCATCAACTTCGTCTTCTTCCGGTTCCACATGTTCTTTTTGATAAAAGACCGCACCATAAATATCCATCTGGGTTGGCCCTAAATTTATTCTGTCCACGCGAAATGCACGCCTTCCATCCCGGGGGTAATGCAAATGCCCCACCGCTGCCAGGAAAGAACGGAAACCGCCTTCAAAGGTAAGATCCAGGGGTATTTCCATGTGGTTTTCTTCTTCCTGATGATCCCCCAAATTCACGCGGACAAAATTAACTCCCGCATCCACCGCCAAATCCTGAAGGGAATTGAGGAGGCGATCTTCCGCGGCTTCCTCGGGGATAAGCTGCTTCACTAAATTATGGAAGCGTTCATATTCTTCAGCCTCCTCGCGGATGGCCATTAACCTTGACAGATCAGTTTCTTTTTCAAGAATGACTTCTTCTACTTCCTGGGAGCGTTCCCGGGCTTCCTGCATGGCACTATACTGCTGCACGCAAAGTATTGCCAGGATAATAATGCCTATCCCCACCAGGATCAAGGCCAACATTGTCGGGGTGATGTTTAGTTTACCCAAATTCATGAGAGCTTATTCCCCTCCTTCCATCATCATTTCGTAGGGTTCACCGGGCTTTAGGTTTGCCTGGATATTGAAGTGAACTTCAGTTACAAAATCGCCTTCCGTTTTCTCGGAATAACGGCAGCGAATATTATCCAAATAATCCAGGCGATAGAGCTTTTGCAGCCAGGATGATAAATCCTCATGGGAATGAGTAATGCCGGAAATATTAACCGTTCCGCCCTCTTCCTCTTCTTCAAAATCCGCACTCAAATTGCCCATCCAGACGTTTCCCGGTATTGAACCGCTTAATTCCGCCAGGAAAATATCCCAGGGCGGAGCATTGCCCATTGCCTCCCGCAGGTGATCTTTCATTTCTTCTACTTCTTCTTTCATTTGAGCATACTTTTCCAGTTCGCCTATTCGCTCTTCCAGGTTTTCAATACGCTCTTCCTGTTCGGCTACCTGGGCGCGCTCAACGGAAGCTGCAGTGTAGAGCCCCCCAAAAGCCAACAGCAAAACTCCCAGCACCCCAATACCGGCAATCACAGCAATACGCTGCTTTTGGCGGGATTCTTTTTGCTTTTTTATTTCAGACGGAAGTAAGCTGATATTTTTCAACGTTTTATCCCTCCAATCCCCGCAAAGCCAGGCTAAGGGCGATGGTGTAATCTAATTCCAGTTCCTGGCCGCCGGGTAGTTGAAAATTGTTAATTCCCTCACCCGGCCTCATTTTTTTCACCGGGGTGTTTAAAATTTCTTCCGTTCTTTCCAAAAGTTTGGGAATGCGGGCGCCCTTGCCGCTTAAAATTATTTCTTCCACCGGTTTTGCCCCTTCCTGGGCCTGATAATAATTCATAGAAGAGCGAATTTCCCCTACCAGAGTATCTGCCCACCGGAGGAAATTTTCCGGCGGAGACTGGGAGAGGTCTCCCAGAGAAGGCAATTCACTTTCCGAAGCCTCCATTATGTTGGCAACATCTTTTAAGCGCACAGGGATGCGCCTCGCCAGGCGGGGAACTTCCCCCTCCACAAGTAGGATATTGGTCTGCCCGTTGGCAATATCTACCACAATCACCGCCCCTTCCCGGGGCAAACCGGGAACAACCTTTAACAATACCAGGGAAGACACATCAATATCCCAGGCCTTCAGGCCGGCAAATGAAAGGGTTTGGAGAAAGCTATAAAGCATTTCATTCTTGGCTGCCACCAGGATAACCTCATACATATCGCCTTCTTCCCCGGTAGTTTCGCCTATAACCGTATAATCAAGGATGACGCTGGGCAGGGGTATGGGTAGATATTCCCCCGCCTGGTGCCTGATTAAACCTCCCAGTTTATCTTCCGGAACTTTGGGGAAATTAGCAAACCGGACCAAAACCTCCTGGTTGGAAATTCCCAGAATTACTTCACTCCCCCTAAATTTATGCCGGGACCAAAGTTCCTGCAAAGCCTCGCCCACCTGTTGGGGTGAGTAAACAATGCCATCCTCTACGGCACCATCGGGGAGCACTTCTCGACCCCATGATTCCAGAGTGGGAGATTTTGCCTTCCCGGATAGCTCTACCGCCCTTAATTCGCCGGAATCAACTTCCAAACCCACCAAACGCCTTTTCATTAGTTTAAACATAAATGCTTCACCCTCTCTGCCGGTCAATTACCTTAGTGCCTGTTATGCATCAACTTGGTACCGGTGTGAATAATATATTTAGCAAATTCTCCACCCCTGCCCTGCCTCATACAAAATAAATTAAGAAAGGAATCGCCTCTATTGCGAATACCCTCTACATGACCTCGGTTATGACCGTAAATATCGGCAGGTACAGGGAAGTTAACATGAAACCGACCAATCCCCCTACAAAAATAAGCATAAGTGGTTCGATCATGGCAGTCAGGCCCCTGGTTAAAGTTTCCACTTCCTCTTCAAAAAAGGTGGCAATACGGTTCAGCAAATCGGGAAGGGCTCCGGTTTCTTCACCTATGGCAATCATATGGGTTACCATGGGCGGGAAGAAGCCGGACTCTTCCAGGGGTTCGGCAATACTTTTTCCCTCCCCGACTTTTTCAGCGGCAGTTTCCACGGTGTCTTCCACTACGGAATGCCCCGCTGCTTCTCCGGCCTGATTCATAGCCTGCATGACGGGAATCCCCCCGGCAATCAAGGTGGAAAAAGTGCGCGCAAAACGGGCAACCACCGTCTTGTGCATGATCTGGCCAAAACCGGGAATGCGGATTACAATCTTGTCCCATAAGCGCCTTCCCGAGTCAGTTTTTAAGTAGAAGCGGATCCCAAAAAAAATAGCAGCAAAAACTACTATATATAGATACCAGTAATTTATAATAGAATCTGACATATTAACAACCGTCTGGGTTAAACCGGGAAGTTCGGCATCTGCGGGAAAAAAATCCACAAAGACAGGCACCATAAAAATCATCATACCCAGAAATACTAACACGGCAAATATCCCGATAATCAAGGGATAGAAAGTAGCCGACTTTATATTGTCCCGCAGGGCTTTGTCTTTATTTAGCTGTTCAGCCAGGGCCACCAGAGTTTCCTGAATGGTGCCGCCGATTTCTCCTGCCTGAACCATACCCACGAACAGGCGGTCAAATATATGGGGGTAACCCTCAAGTGATTCTGAAAAGCTGGTTCCCCCCTCCACGTTACGGGCAATATCTTGCAGGGCCTTGCTCAGGCCTTTATTAGCAGTCTGCTCGGCAAGGGTATAAAGGGAACGGGTAATGGGAATGCCCGCTTCCAGCATGGCTGCCAGCTGGCGGCTGAACAAACTTAAATCCCCCAGGGTAACCTTTTTGGAAGTCCCTCCTTCACGCAGCATATCCATTAAGGGGGAAGAAGCCTGTTCTTTAACCTCCAAAACTGTCAGCCCTTTAGCGCGCAGGCGTTCGGAAATAGTTGCCTCCCCGTCAGCCTCCATTTTCCCTTTAACGACTTCCCCGGATGGGTCCACGGCTTCATATGCATACATGCCCATAATCAATCACTTTCCTTTTCCATGGTAAATCTCAAAATCTTAATTATTTTTTCCATGCAATACAGAAAAATTAAAACTTCCAACTCCCCGAACTCATTCCCCCTGATTGCATGGCCCGCTCAACTTCTTCCAATTCTATGCAGTGTTCCAGAGCCGTTTCCCGGCTAATTTTCCCACTTCGCACCAGGCCTCCCAGGGCATGATCCATGGTCTGCATATTATGGGCCTGGCTGGTTTGAATAACGCTGTAAAGTTGGTGTTCTTTTCCTTCCCGAATCATATTTCGCACTGAAGGGGTGCTGATCATGACTTCGGCAGCCACTACCCGACTCATGATATCCCTGGTAGGCAAAATCTGCTGGGAAACCACAGCCTGCAAACTGTTGGCAAGCTGTTTGCGAATTTGATCGCGGCGCTCCTCATTAAAGACATCAATAATACGGCTAATGGTTAGCGGGGCAGTCTGCGTATGCAATGTAGAGAAGACCAAATGCCCCGTTTCTGCTGCTGAAAGGGCTATGGCAATACTTTCCAGGTCACGCATCTCACCGATAAGAATGATATCGGGGTCTTGCCGCAAAACATGGCGTAATGCCGCCGGAAAAGACTTTGTATCAATACCCACTTCTCTTTGCCTGATCACAGATTGCTTGTGCCGGTGCAAAAACTCCACCGGATCTTCTATGGTCACAATGCTTTCCTTACGGTGCCTGTTTATCCAATCAAGCATACCTGCCAGTGTGGTAGACTTTCCGCTTCCCGTGGGGCCGGTAACCAACACCAAGCCCCGTGCCAGCGTACAAAGAGTTTCCATTACTTTGGGAAGCCCCAAATCTTCCAGCTGCGGAACTTCATAAGGCACAACCCGGAGGGCAACAGAAAGGGTGTTGCGCTGATACATGGCATTGCCCCGGAAACGCGCCACCCCCCGCAGGGAATAAGAAAAGTCCAGTTCCCAGTCTTCATTCAGCTTTTCTAATTCAAAAGAATTGACGACCTGCTTTATCAAATCCTCTAAATGATCGGGAGTTAGCATGGGATAATCCAGATCCACGAGTTCTCCATGAACTCTTGCCTTGGGGGGCACACCCGCAGTTAAATGCATGTCGGAGCCCTCTCTTGCCACCGTATCCTTGAGGAGGTCATCCATGCTTGCGGGGTATTTTTCTTCTTGCAGCTTTTCTTTACCTTCCATATATTCAACCCTTTCCCTTAAAGAAATCAATAACTCAAACGATTTTACCGGAAAAGCGCTTATGCGCCGGTGCTTAAACTTATTCTTCCAAAAAAATTAGTTACTCGGATGCTTTTCTATTTAGGTAAAATTCATCGGGTAAGTCTTCCGGCAAACCGGGATCATCAATTATGTGGATTTTTTCCACCATGTTTAAAACTGCTTCCACCTTAGCCGGGGATTCCTCTACCCACAGGATATGGTGCGGGTTATCAGAATCGCCGCTGAGGTTTCCAGAAATGGACATCCGCCCGGCGCTAACCCCGGTGAGTTCTGCAAGGACCTTCCTCTGGGAATCAAGCCTGGCGGTAGCATTTTCACCGCTGGCAGAAGCCACGGGCACTCTAGCTCCCATCACTCCTCCCATATCCGGCTCGGGACTAGCAAATGGACCGGCCACACCTGCCACGTTTTCCACAATATCCAACTCGTCTTTCACTTCTTTAATTTTTGACAGGCTGAGGGCGGTTGCCTGCACCCACATAGTATAAGGGTTTGCCTCACTAAAGATAACGCTTTTAAGAGGTATATCCAGGTCGCTGGTCAGAGCACCTTCCAATCTTTCTGCCGTGATATAGTCAAGGTCAAACCGCTTCAGCATCATCTGATTAAAAAAGCGATCATGCAAATTACTCTCTTCGCCCACTATGTAGAGGTTACCCTTTTGAATGTAGTGCAAATCCTCCTTAACAATAAGATACTCGAAAGCCGTTTTGGGGGTAACGCCCCTTACCTGGAAAGTAATATCCCGAGGGTCTTCACACACCAGAATATTTACCCCCATCTTGGTAGCCAGAACGGATAGGGCATCGCGGAGATCCGTATCGCGGAAATCCACATCTACCTGGCCTTCCGGTAATGGGGCAACTTCCCTATCGTAATACTTGCCATCATACTTAAAAGTTCCATCTTCCTTTACAAACTGAAGTGAAGTATCAACCTGCCCCCGCTCGGCAAAAACCCCGCTCGGCAGCTTTGCCGGAGCATCTGCATCCTCGAAAACAATGCCTTCCCCGCTGTTTTCTGCAGCGGATAATAATATAGCGGGGGATGAAAGAAGAAATGCCACGCTTAACAAAAAGACCACTGCCAATCCCATAATAATATTTGCCTTACACCTATTAGTCATTTTCCACCTCATTATCTTCATCATCCTCTTCTTCATCAGGATCGTCCACCTCCTCTTCTTCATCGGGTTCCTCCACTACTTCCGGCGCATCCCTGGGGATGATATCCAGGCGCAAAACTTCTCCATGGGCCTCCAGCAAAACCTCATTTCTTCTAATTTCGGCAACTGTCCAGTAATTGTCAATAATGTCTCCCACCGTCACCACGTAAGCAGCCCTTGAGGTTTCTATAATAGCCATATTATCTCCGGGGCCACCGGCTACAATACCCTTTAATTTACCGGGAGATTCAAAAGGATCGCGGATGAATTCTTCATTCCAGTCAGTAAATTCCCTGGTCATCTGGGGAAGCATATCCACTTCTTCCCCCGCATCAGGAACTTCATCGTTTTCAGTTTCACTGCCGAACAATGTTCCCTGCCAGAGAGGAGATAAAAGGAAAAATACGGCTATAAAAACAACTATTCCCCCGGCCAGCATACCTAATGCCGGCAAAACTCTTTCTTCTCGCATCTTTTCCCAAATTTGCTCCCCCCATGTAGGAACATTCATCTCCGGAAATCCCTCCACATCCGGAGATTCCTCGTTCTTCTGATATCCTTCGTTTTGCCGGTATTTTTCATCCACCATTAAAAACATCCTCCCCTTTCGGGTTTCTCCTGCAATGCAATTTCAAATATACCTGCATACCAATTATTTTCACTTCAGTAACGTTCATTTATCCCTATATTTCTTGCTTTTTAAAAAAATTCCTGCCTAAATTAATTAAAAAATTTAAACAAATTCATAACAATTGTAAATTTACTTTCTAAGCATAACTTATCAGAAATTTAAAAAAATATCAATAGTTTTCATGATATAATTCAATAAAGGGAAAGGAATCTCTCCATGTAATAAAGGAAAAGCTGGTTGTAATAGCCGGCAAACTGCACATCACTCGCATGAGCCGCCAGGGGCAGGTAAATGACAGCACATTTTTCATTGCCCACTTCCAGGTAACTTTCATAAAAAGAACGCGCTACTTCCGGCGGCACCATGCCATCACTGGTGCCCTGGTAAATGAGGCAGGGGGGGCTGTCCGGGCCCACTAAAATCTCCACGTCCATCCATTCTTCCGAGCCACCGATGCCATCCAAAACCTCATAAGCTTTGTTGCCGGGATAAAATGGCACATAACCGCTAACTTCTATTTCCGGGCTAAAAATGTGCTCATAATCACCGCTGTCAATGGCAAGGGCCATGGCAGTACACAGGTGCCCACCGGCAGACCCCCCGGAAAAGTAAACAGAATCAAGGCTCGCCCCGTATTTCTCCCCGTGTTCTTCCAGATACCTGGAAAATATGCCCAGATGGCGGATTATATCATCCAGGGTAAAGGGTCCCCGCACATGGCCCGGCGACCCCAGCAGGGTCAAATCTTCCACAAATGAGCTGTCACTTAAAAAACTTAAAAAGTCGGCTTCTTCCGCCATATGAGCCAGGTCAACCCGGTCCGAAAGGCCGTACTGGATATCAAATACCGTGTAACCCTGTGAAGCAAAGTATTTATTCATCTGCATCATACTTCCCACGCCTTTCGTGCCGGCAATCCAGGCACCACCGTGAATACGAACGATAGTAGAACCTTCACCCGGCAAAACGTCATCACTGTCTTCAGAAGGCATGTAAACATCATAATAAAGCTCCAGCCCTTCGTCCACTTCCTTTTCCACCCCGTTTAACGGATAATAAAGAACGTCACGTTTGTACTCATAATGGGTGGTGGGAATGCTCAAAAAGTAAGCGGGCAAGGAAAATTCGTAGGGACGAAAATGCTCTTTATGCTCATGGTCCAATCTTTCTTCCCAGTCAGCGCCAAAAGCATGGGCAAAAGATAATTCAGCATCAGCAATTGCCCGGGGCATTAAAAAGAGGGGAAATAGAAATACAATGAACAATATTACTCCCAAGAAACCCGTTATGTATCGGAAAGGACCTCCGGGCACCCTGTTTACTTTCTGCCCCAATACCATCAGAGCCAGGTAGAAAAATGACATGAAAAGGGCATACTGAGAAACCAGGCATTGAGTAAGCCCCAGGTAGTCGGTAATTAACACATAAGCAAAAAATACACCCAGAAGCATAATTAAAATTATGAGGACTTGAAGAACATTTCGCCCTGTGGACATCTTTTTCCGGCTCCTGCGGGAAGAAAACTTCAGGCGAGAACCCGGGAAATAACCACTTTTTGCTTTTGCGGAGAGCCATCCGTGCGCCAGCCCTATGATGAATGTGCCCAAAAAAGAGGGGTAGACAACCAGGCACAAAACCAGGTTGGCCAAAGAAGGATCGTAAATATTGGAAGCGCCGAAACCTCCTACCCCCATACCCAGAACAGCTACCAGGAAAAATACCAGGAAACCCGTTCCCCACATTTTTACTCTTTTTTCCACATCTGCTTTTTCATTCATATAAGCAAGAATAATATTCAGCGCAAAAGCCACCAAAAATAAAACCCCAAAAAAATTATGCAGGGGAGCGTCTCCCGTAGGGAGGGCAATATAAAGCAAGCCATATACTAAAGAGACCAGGCTAAGCAAGAAAGTTATGATAGCTAAAATATTTATAATTCCTTTGTCTGGAGACATTTAAGTTTACCTCCCGGCATTTTATGAAATTTTTTGTAAAGTTAATATTCTATGTTAACGGTCCATTCCCCTTCCTACAAACTACATTAAGTAAAGTCCAAAGTGAAAAAATAATATGGGCTAAGCACGCCTGCCCATAAAGAGGGCAGCAAAAAACGCCGTTGCCGGCACGGAAAGAATTAATCCCATGCTAATAGTAATACCGCGGATCATCTCGGTGGCAATAAATTCCATGTTTATAATCCTGATCCACTGCATTTCTGTCCCCGTAAGGAGCAAAAGCAGAGGGATAGCCGCCCCCACGTAAGCCAATATCATGGTGTTAGACATGGTGGCCATAACATCCCTACCCACGTTAAGGGCGCTTTTCCCCAGGGCAATGGTGGTGATATCCGGGTTGGCTTCTTTGATTTCCGCCGCCGCAGAAGCAACCGATATGCCTACATCAATAATCGCGCCAAGGGCTCCGATGATAATACCGGCGAAAATAAGCTGCCTGAAATCAAAGGCTTCTTCGTGGAAGTAAAGCATCTGAGCTTCTTGAGTGCTCAGGCCGGTCAGGTGCGCTTCGCCGCCTACCAGTAAAGACAAAAAACCCGCTGCCAAAAGCCCAACCACGGTACCAATAATTGCTGCATAAGACTTTTTATTTATGCCTCCAATAACCAGCAGGGTTACCACCACCAACAAGGTGGCAGAAGCAGTGGTAACGGGGATGGCATTATACCCCTGCGCCATGAGAGGCAATAATACTTTAAAAATAAAGAAACAGGTAAAAGTCAGGGTAAGAAGTGCCTTTAACCCCCTGATACCTCCTATGAGCACTAAAAGAACCGCAAAAGCAATAACCAGGTAATAAACAACGCGATCCCGGGCAATATCATGCAGATAAACTTCCGATGAAAGATCGCCGCTGAAGTCTACCAGAATAATTTCCATGCCTTCTTCCATGTATATTCTGTATAGATCACGTTCACTGTAGTGATTGGTAACCTCGACAACTTCCCCCCGGAAGGGCTCGTCCAAAATGCGCACCTGCGCCACCTGCTTAACTGACTCCAAGATGGGAGGCCCTTCATCCGGAGCGGTTCTGGGGTCAACGGCATCTTCTTCCGCAACGGAAAGAACTCTTCCACGGTAATATACTTCTTCATCTTCTTCCATGGAGTCCTGCTGTATGGTTTCATCATCCGGTAAAGGCTGCTCCAAAGGCTCTTCTTGCTGAAATTCCTGCCCCGGTTGTTCTTCCTCCAAAAATTCTTCCGGTTGTGCTTGCGCCCGGCCTCCCTGTTCCGGGCATCCTTGCTCCGAAGATACTGCACCGCTGAAAAATGAAACTGATATTAAAGATAAAACAATGAATACTACCAAAAACTCTAATAAAAACCTGCGCTTCTTCACATTTTTCACGGATGAATTACTCCTTTATGGGCCCGGGCTTTTTTATGAATCTTCTTCACCCTGGAACGCTTCTCGGTGAAAAGGAGGGGTAATCTCTCTTTCTTCCAGAAATTCAATTAAACATTCAAAAGTCTGGCTGCTCAATTCGTGCTCCAGCAAACAGGCATCTCTTTCCGCAATCCCGGCAGAAACTCCCAGCACTTCGATAAGAAAAAATCTGATTACCCGGTGGCGGTAGCGGATTTTGCGGGCGTATTCTTTTCCCTTGGCAGTAAGCATGACCGGGCCATAATGAGTTTGCTGGATTAAGCCCTGTTTTTTTAAAACCGATAAAGCCTGACTAACACTTGCTTTGGCTATGTTTAAGCTGGAGGCAATATCTGTAACCCGCGCTACCCCGTCTTCTTGAGACAGGTTCAAGATTACTTCCAGGTAATCCTGCAGTGAGGAGGTTACCTGTATAGATTTGTCCATGCTCCACTCCACCTTCCAAGGAATTAATCAACGGCAACCGGAAAGCGCCCGTTTAAAAAAAGAAAGTTTTGATGCTCATAAAATTCCGCTTTACTTCTTCCTCACCTTTCACCGGGTCCATGTGCCCGGGCAAAAGGAGTTCTACACCTGACAGGTTTGCCAACTTATCAACGCTGGACTTCATAGATCCCATGTCGCCGCCGGGTAGATCCGTACGCCCGATGCTCCCCCTAAACACGGTATCGCCGCTGATAAGAACGTTTTCCGCAGGAAAGTAAAAACATGCGGAACCGGGGGAATGACCGGGAGTATGGATGACTTCCAGGGCAATATCACCCAACTCTAATTGGCCTTCATCCAAAAGCACATCGGTGGTGAGCTCGGGGGCATTATCGCCGTACCGCTCACGGAACATGCGTGCCATGGCGTCTAAAAGGGGCTCTTCTTCTTTAAAAAGAAAAACGCGGGCACCGCTTTTATCCCTCACCGTTCCTGCGGATTCAAAGTGATCAGGGTGCCCGTGCGTGCACAAAATTATATCAATGTTTTCCCAGTTAAAGCCGTCTTCCGCCAATTCCTTTTCTAAAGTTTCTAAACAGCTTTCCCGAAACTCGTTGCGTATATGGCCGGGATCAACCAGGACATTCTTCTCTCCCGCCAGTAGATAAGTGTTGCAATTGTTTCCATGGCCCCTCCAGGGGTATGCATAAATTTTTCCTTGTAGATGCATTTCTTTCACTCCTCCTTGTTCTCATAATTAACCGGCTTTGTTATAATGTAGTATGATTTAAATTGACAATGCCAGTTTCCCTGCCGGTTCTTTCCGGCTATGATAATAGTTTCCTTAGCTAGTGCTCATTATACCACACTAAATAAAATGTTAAAGGGGGAAAATGGAATGAAAAAAATAAAATCAGCGGCAGAATTAGCTTTGGAAAAAACAAAAACTTACGCCCACGCCTCCAAAGACACTGAAACCTCAGATGAAAACCGGGAATATTTGAAAGCAGCAGAAGTGTTGGCTGCCTCCCTTCTGGACAATAAGACAGCTCCGGAAAAAGCCGTAGAGGCCTTGGAAAAATACCCCGACAAAGCTAAAGTCGCCGTTACTAAACTATTTTTCCAAAAGTTTGCCGACGGCATTAATTTTAAGAACACCCCGGCGGTTCTTCGGGTTTTAAAACACCTGGCTCAAGATGAGGTTCTCCTAAATACCTGCACCGAGGTCAATCAAATTTACGAAGAATATGACCAAAAAATGGAACAAAAAAAACAAAATGCTGCCGATGAAAACAGCCGGATGATGCTTCAAAAATTGGCTCAAGAAGGAATAAAGGGAACCGCCATTTACAAGGTAAATGTGCGGGAGAGTGATTTTAATGAATCAGTTTGCAAACCACTGGAGGAAGAATATAACCGGCAATTATCCGGCTTTCGTTCATTCCTTGCGGGCAAGGCCCGGGAAAAAGAGGTGTAGATCATCGCCACAGACAACCGCACGGATTTGTTGGGAAGCAATATTTTTTCTCTCATTATGAAGCATTCTCTCCCGGCTACCACCGGGATGCTGGTTAATGTTTCCTTCAACATCATAGACACCATTTTTGTGGGCATGCTGGGCAGTGGGGCCCTTGCCGCCCTCTCTGTTGCCTTTCCCGTCCAAATGATGCTGGGCGGAGTTGCCATAGGCACGGGAGTGGGAGCGGCTTCCCTTGTTGCCCGTCAACTGGGAGCCGCCCAATATGAAGAAGCCAGCGAAACAGCCAGCCAATCATTTTCCCTCGCTTTTTTGCTTGGCATCGCCGTAATTTTTATCGGCTTTTTCTACCTGGACGATCTACTGGTAGTTTTTGGCACCACCCCGGACATTATGGGCGACACTTTTGATTACCTGTCTATTATTATTTGGGGCGCGCCGACTATTTTTTTAATGATGATGGGTAACAATGTGATTCGGGGAGAAGGTAGCGCCATGGTGGCTATGAAAATAATGGTGGCGGGGGCATTGTTGAATATTGCCCTGGATCCGATCTTTATTTTTGCTTTAGGGCTGGGAATAAGAGGGGCAGCACTGGCCACGGTAATCTCCCGCAGCCTGATTCTTCTTTATGTGGTCTATTATTTTATCTTCGGGAACAGCATGCTAAAAATATCACTGAAGTGGTTTTTGCCGCGTTGGAGCGTGGTTGTAGAAATATACCGGGTAGGCATCCCCGCCATATTCATGCAGGTAGCCTTTAACCTGGCCATAATTTTTGTTAACCGCATTTTAGGCGGTTATGATCATGTTGCCATAGCTGTTTTAGGAATTATCGTCCGACTGCAGATGGTGATCCTGCTTCCCTGCATAGGTATTTCCCAGGGACTGCTCACTATTATCGGCTTCAATTACGGAGGCAAGCTCTACGGCAGGGTAAGAGAAGCTTTTTTTAAGGCCACCATGCTTGCTTTCGTCTTTTCCCTGATAGTAACCGCGCTGTTTGTAATATTTCCCACCACCTTTATCGGCATTTTCAACCGGGAACCGGAACTGCTGGTTTTGGGCTCGTATGCGCTGCGAATTATGGTAGTTACTTTTCCCCTGGCTGCTTTGCAGATTATGTCTTCAGTGCTGTTTCAGGGTATCGGCAGGGGCCTCCCCGCTCTGGTACTGGCTGTATCCCGCCAGTTCCTTTTCTTTGTTCCCCTGGCTTACCTGTTTGAATTCTGGTTTGATCTGGACGGCATCTGGTTTTCCGCACCCGCAGCAGACCTGCTCACCTGCCTCATCGCCCTCTTCCTGATAACCCGGGCATTCAAAAATCTGGGGCTTCCTTTCTGGAGTTACCTGTGGGCAAAAATACTACGGCAACAAATATCTACCTCTACAAGCAGTGAGTAGTTGATCCGCGTTTGAAGTTTAATAGTTTTTGCATATGCGAATAATTTGGGGGCAATTTAACTTTTTTTAGCGGTTTCTCCTGCCCTTTCTTATTATGTGATAACCGAGCGCCGGCAGGGTAGTGGTTTCCCCCATTGCCGCATTTGATTATCCGGCAGTTAAAAAATTATTCTTCCGCCCCACTTAAGCGTTCGTCAATAAATCCCGCAGACCTCATAGCCAGGGCAGCAATGGTGAGCATGGGATTAACTCCCAGGGCGGTTGGTATAATACTGCCATCTACAATATACATGTTTTTTAAATCCCAGGTTTCACAGGTATGCTTGACCACCGAAAAAATAGGGGAAGCCCCCATTCGGCATGTTCCCATGGGATGGAAAGCGCTGAGGTAAGTGAAGTCTTCGGGCACAAGCCTGGCCTGCTCCAAGTCCCTCAAATCCTGGGGGTTGGTAATTTCCTTGTATCCTTTAATTGGGGTAATAACTTTGCGGGCTCCCGCGGCAAACCAAATCCGGGCCATGATTGTTACAGCCAATTTAGCCCTCTCCAGATCAATTCCTTTCAAATTATATTTAACCAGGGGCCTCCATTTAATTCTGGGAGTCAAGGATACACTACCTTCAGATTCAGCTTCGGATACCATGCCGCCAAAAACCCCACTGTAAGGATATCTCTTCATATGTTCCCGGTGCTTGCGCCCGTTATAAGGCAATGCCATGGCGTGAACGCTGGGAGCCACCGTGCCTCCCTCAAGCATAACCCCGTCTGCCTCAAATTCATCCACATAAGAAGACTGGGGTATGCCCCTAGGGTTTCCTATGTACCTGTCCATCTCAGAAACCACCGCCAAAGAGGGGTGAATATGCAAATTTTTGCCCACCATGCCGGAAGAATTACAAATGCCCTGGTTCAACAAAAGAAGAGGAGTATAAATTGCCCCCCCGGCTAAAATTACTACCCGGGAATTAACCCGCAAACGGCGAGGGCTTTCCCCGGTTTCCGCCATATGGAGAAAGCGGGCATCCACTCCTGCCGCCCGGCCATTTTCCACCATTATACGTTCCGCCCGGCAGCGGGTATAAAGCTGCGCCCCGGCTTCCAAAGCACCGGGAATGTAGGAAACATTCATACTCTGCTTTGCTCCGGAAGGGCATCCCAGAACACAACCGCCGAATCCTTCACAGTCTTTGGCACTGCGGGGAAGCCATCCGCCGGAAAGCCCCATCTTTTCCACAGCCGTGTTTAAAAAAAGACGGGCGTTTTCTCCGGCAACTTCCGGATCCGCCCGCTGCACGAATAGATATTCCTCCACAGCCTTATAAAGAAGTTCCATTTCGCTTTCATCAATTTCGGTAAGCCCAAGCTGCCACTGCCAGCGCTTTAATACCCTGGAAGGAGCACGCAGGCAGGTGCCGGAAAATATGGTGCTACTACCTCCTACCGAGCAGCCTATAGGAAGCATAACATTGGGCGAACCCAGGGTTATTTTTTGCCCGGCATCACGATACAATTTGGCAAAAGAATCTACCGGATCAAGGTTAAAATCTTCTTCCGTCTTAAAATAATGCCCTTCTTCAATAATGGCCACTTTATAACCTATCTCGGCCAATTCCTTGGCTGTTACCGCCCCTCCGGCTCCGGAACCGATAACGGCAACGTCGGCTTCAACTTCTTCTATCTGCTCTACATCAAATTTATGCCCCACGGAGAAAATCAACTGCTACACCTCCCGGCTTTAGCTCCGGCAATTTCACCCGAAGACCCGCCTGCTGATTATTCAACATCTTCTATTGGTATATGCGCGGACACCCCTGGGTGGACTTATCTCTGGTAACAGCCCTTAAACGGGCTTCCTCTTTCCACGCCCGCCGGTCAAAGCCCAGTTGTTTCGATTCTTCTTCCCTATTGTAATAAACCATCTTGATGGGAACACCGATAACGGTGCCTATGGCCCGCATAAGCACAAACCGGCTTCGGAAGAGATCATTAAGATACTTGTCCCGCGCTTCCTCTCTCATCCAGAAAAATATTTTACCCCTGGAAAATAAAGGCAAAAATATAGCTAAAAATATCATTACGCGGTAGGCAATTTGGAATATTCTGGTCCCGCTTTTTACATACTCCATAACATCTGCGGTTACTTCTTCTAACTCATGAGGATGAATTTCCCCCTGAATGCCTATAACTGCCGGTGTAAGTTCTCTAACGGCTTTTTCCAAAAATGGCAATATAATCAGCACCTTTTCTTAAGTTAAAAATATTTTTTTGATCCCTAATAAGGGAGACATCTCAAAAATTACTCGAGGCTTATATCGTTTGGATAATTTTATCATATATTTTAATAATTTAAAAATATTCACACAAAATTTAAGGCAGAAGGCACTAAATACATGCTTTTGATATACTCCCACAGCTAAAGCAGTTGGCTTTCTGCTTGTTTTTCTCGTAAATAGAGAATTAGTTCGAAAGTAAAACCATATCCGCCTTTTTTGAACATGAATATAAATTGTGCGGGGGAAACTAAAAAAAACTGCGTTTCTACGGCAAACAGTTCTCATTTGTTGACCAATTCATTCACTATGTGGTAGCATATGCATACTCGTATCCTGAAGAAAGGAGTGGGTGATTTATGAAAAAGCCACTTTTGGCTCTAGTAATATTGGCGGGTATGTGGTTTATAATGCTGCCCTTCGGTAGTTTTATTCTCGATGTTCCCCTCTTAATTATTCTGGGGTTAATAATTGCCCTTATCTGCATCAAGCTTTTGGGCAGTTTAGTTACCCCCCGTCTAACTCTCTGGGGACTTTCTATCATAACCCTGGTTTTATTTTATTACGCCAGCGTTTCACTTTATTTCAACATGCCTTACGTAGATTGGCTGCACGAATTCGCCGCCTTATTCCCACTTATTGGAGAGTCTCCTTCCGGTTTTTATTTTATGCTTACTTCCGGAATGTTCCATGTGCCTTATGTAAATCCTGCGGACGCTCCTTTTTATGTGCATTTAATGTCGGGAGTTTTTTTCACCAGTTATATTCTCTGGATTTACATCGGAGTCCGTTTGGGCAGAATGTGGTTTGATAAAAAGCCCCAGCGTTCCCGGAGAACAGCCTAATATTCTATCTATTTTTCCAGGTTTAAAGCTCAATTATTTTAGAATAGACGGAAATAAAGGGGGCAAATTATCTTTCTGGCCTTTTTTTCTCTGCCCCTTCTCAAATATGGAGAAGGGGCAGAGAACTAATATTCTTAACGGTTTAATTGGGTTCCAGGGTTAAAACTCTGTCCAGGGCCTCAATATCTTCCCGCTCAAACAACATCTCCACATAATCCATTTCCAACCATAACTCCATCTGGTCATCATAGTGCTCACTGCGGATATGCCCGGAGTTTCCTATGGCCAGCGAATCGTAAGCTTCATGGTTTGACAGGTCAATGAGATAACGGTATGGAGCGCTAATCCAAACTTCATAAGGCATCTCCGCAGTAGGGGTAAAGCCCATATTAGCGGGAGTAGCAAGGCTTCCGCCCACCGGTTTTGGTCCCCGGTTATAATCCCGCGCGCTAACATCCTCACCTATATGATGCTTAAAGGTGATGGTATGAATGTGCCCCCACTCCCAATCTTGTAAGTCTCCACCCATTTCTTCACCGAGGTCAGCTATTGCCTCTGCAAAAGAATCCTGAATTAATCCATCTATGTCGTCAACCCACACCGATTCTCCTTCAATTATTTTTTGGTCAATTACCTGGAGCAAGGCCGTATATCCATAAGCTTTTTCCATGAGTTCCTCGGAAACTTGATCCGCAAATATATTATGCAGGAATGTAGAATAGAAATGCCAAAAAATTGCCGGAGCGGGGTCATCTACTTCATCCACGGGATCCTCTCCCCATTCCTGCAGGACTTCCAGCGCTTCTTTTTCCATGCTGTCCATATCCTCTGAAGCTTCCTGCAGTGCTGCAATTAACTCGGGCATCACCATTTTGGCCTGATAATTGTAAAAACTGGATTGAATTTCTTTCATATCTTCCAAAGTGTAATCATCCATTTCTTCCAGGTGTTTTAATATGCTCATAGCCCGGGAGGGATGCGACCACTCGTGGGTGAGAAAATGGGGGTAATCCTCATCTACAATGCGGTGATTGGCAGTGGCTATCTTACCCTCCGGGGGATTATAAAGGGACGGCACCTCATCCATATCTACAAACCCTTCCCACTCGTAATCGCTGGACCAACCGGGGACGGGCAGCAGTCCATTACCTGCTTCTTCGTGGGCATCGGATCTGATGGGAAACTTTCCATTACCCAGGTAACCAATGTTGCCTTCCACATCCGCGTAGATGAAGTTCTGTGCCGGAACTTCCCAATTCCGCATAGCCTCGCGAAATTCATCAAAGTTAGTGGCTTCCATCATGCCTTTCAAAGCGTCTGCCTCGGTTGTGCCTTCAAGGCCCGTCCACTTCAAACTCAAATCCGTGTCCATATCTACCGCACCTGAAATAACGGGGCCATGTTTAGTTTCTAAAATCTCCAGTTCGATATCTTCTTCCCCTCTTACTTCTATGACTTCCTTGATCACTTCCGCTTCTAACCAATCATCATCGTAACGATATTTATGCGGATCTTCCTCATGAAAATCTATCTTATAAAGGTCCATGACATCGGGGCCGAGGTTCGTTTCCGCCCAGGCAATATGCTCGTTATAACCGGCAACCACTCCCGGAACGCCGGGAAACATCACCCCGGTAACTTTTAATTCACCGGGGACCACCAGGTGATTCTTAAACCATATGGAGGGCAAGTCCATGGGTAGGTGCATGTCACTGGCCAGGAGCGCTCCTCCCGTTTCGGTGTGTTCGCCGCTGATAGCCCAGTTGTTGGAGCCCAGCCCGGCAATTTCATCACCCAGGCCGGCATTACGCGACAACTCCATTAACTCGGTGGCGCCTTCAACATCCTTTGCGGAGAGAGCTCCCTCGACACCCTTGGGGCCATATTCCAGGTAGGTAGGAAGAATGTCTGCAAATTTATCGCTGTCTTCACCAATTTCCCCGGCGAGAGCAAATAAGAATAGCTCCGTTTCCATATTGCCCCCCAGCCCCCAGGCAATCAACTTTGTAATGACCATGGAGTCTACAGGTGCCCAATCTTCAGGAACATAATCAAAAAGGACAAACTCCGGGGGAAGATCGTCCTTGTTTTCCTCAATGTAAGCGTTAACCCCTGCCGCATAAGCATCAAGCATGTCGAGAGTTCTCTCGGAAATTTCATCCAGGTTTTTCTCCGCTGCCCGGCGGAAGCCTACCGTACGGTGAAAAATGTCGTCTTCCACCATTCCTTCTTGAGCACCTCCCACTATTTCTGTTAAACTGCCGGAAACCATCCTGCGCATGAGATCCATCTGGAAAAGGCGATCATTGGCATGGGCATACCCCTGGGCAAAAAATAAATCCGCATCTTTTTCCGCATAAATATGAGGAGTGCCGTAATCATCGTAATAAATGTTCACCGGTTCTTCCACTCCCGTTTGAATATTGCCGCTGTAAACAGGGGCACCACTTCCCCGGTTTAAAAACCACTTTATCCAATCCATAACCCCCGTCTCTTCCGGAGAACATCCCCATAACGGCAAAATAATCAAAAGGCACATCACCAGCACAAAAAACTTTTTCAAATGTCTTTCCCCCTTTATTCGTTTTTTCTTTGCTAAATATAATTCCTAATATCTTTAAAAACTCGGCAAAATTATACCACGTATCTCAATCCTTGTTAAGAACCTAAACGGACGTTGCTCAACTTACTTTGTCCAGGTTAATTGACAAAGTAAATGCAACCACCATCGGGAGAAATATACATTTAGGATGTCCAGTGAACGACTTTTATAGAAAGCAGAGATAAACAGGAAAGGAGAAACCGGGGTTGACGCTAAAGCCGGTAAAAGCAAATTATATGATGAGGGAACTTATAATGTTGTTAAGCCCGGCATAATTAGGCAAATTTTTACGAATCGGCAAAGCTGTTAGAAGTTGTGTTGGTTGATTGCGGAGGGGATGCGGGTATATATTTTCTCAGGAGATCATAAGGCGCCAACTCTCTTTCCACCGGTATCCATAAGTGTTGGCGGGGGTGGGGCGCTGTTTTTACCTCGCTGCCATGCGCATCGTAAATAGAGCTTATGTGCAGTGGAAAGGGTTTAACCCGCGGGCTTAATACTTCCAGTGTTTCACCTTTAGCAAACTTGTTGCGTTGTTCTACCAGGGCCATTCCCCCTTTCCGGTCATAATGAAGAACTACCCCGGCAAGCATACACTCCTGCAGGTAACTTCTTTCTTCAGCAGGATCCACCTGCTCCGGCATGCCAAAATAAAAGCCGGTATGGTAGGGGCGATGAGTTATTTTAGCCAGTTCTTCATGCCAGGCAGGATCGGGAGCAAACTCCCGGGGATGGGCATAAAATCGATCCAGAGCTTCACGGTAGACTCGGGTAACCGTGGCTACATAATGAATGCCTTTCATGCGTCCTTCTACTTTAAAGGCATTAACCCCGGCTTCCACTAATTGAGGGATGTAGGCAATCATATTTAGGTCCCGGGAACTCAATATGAAACTGGCTTCACCGTTTTCTACCAACTCCAGGGGATCAGCAGGCCTTGCTTCTTCCATAATGCGGTAATGCCAGCGACAGGGGTGAGTGCATTCACCGCGGTTAGCGCCGCGTCCGGTAAAATAAGCGCTTAAAAGGCACCTGCCGGAATAAGCCATGCACATGGCGCCATGGACGAAAACTTCCAGCTCAAGTTCCACTTTTTCCCGCATCTGCTTTATTTCTTCCAGGGTGAGTTCCCGCGCCGGGATAATGCGCTTGATTCCCTGCTTATGCCAAAATTGAGCACTGCGCCAGTTGGTGACACCCGCCTGGGTACTCAAATGTACGGGTAAATGCGGCGCTATTTCCCCGGAAAGGGCAAGAAGGCCGGGATCTGAGATGATGATTCCATCAACATTTAAACGTGAAAGAGTTTCCAGGGCTTGCCGGGCATCATCCAAATGGCGATGATGGGCAAAAATATTAAGGGCGGCATAAATCCTCACTCCCGATTTGTGAGCTACATCAACGGATGCAGCAAGCTCCTCCTCGCTGAAGCCGGAGACAAAAGCACGCAGGTTAAGCCCCGGGTAACCGGCATAAACTGCATCTGCACCATAGTGAATGGCTATACGCAATTTTTCCGGGTCACCGGCGGGGATTACCAGCTCGGGTTTATGATCCATAATTTTTGCATTCGGGACATTTCTCTTTTCATTCATCAGAGTTTTAATTCCTCCTTCACAAGCCACCGGAGAAATATATCAAATAAAAACGTGTTTAAGCTTTAATTTCTGGGTTTTGCTGAATGGCCCAACCCCATAAAAGAAAATTAAAGCAAGGGCAATCAACAATAAATTATTGATTACCCCTTGCTTTTTCAATATTAGCGTTGTGTTCAGCCAGTGTTTGGGCAAAATAATGCTCGCCGCTGCCGTCTTGCTTGGAAACAAAATAAAAGTAATCCGTTTCTTTTGGATAAAGGACAGCCTCCAGGGAAGCTTCTCCCGGCGAAGATATCGGCCCCGGTGGAAGTCCGGGATTTCGGTAGGTGTTGTATGGGGATTCTACTTCCAAATCCGAGTATAAAAGACGTTCCTTATGCTCTTCTAAAGCATATTGAACCGTAGCGCAAGACTCAAGAAGCATACCGGTATCCAGGCGATTATGGAAGACAGAAGCAACTTTTTCCCATTCCCGAGGTGAAGCCACTTCCCTTTTTATAATAGAAGCCAGCGTTACCACCTCGTGCATGCTAAAGCCCTTCTCTTCGGCGCGCCGGTATTTTTCCTCCGACAAAAAAACTTGAAAGCGTTGAAGCATCAGGTTAATAACTTCTGCAGCATCTGTGGCGCCTTCGACCTCATAAGTAGCGGGGAAAAGATAACCCTCTAGCGCATAATACACTTCCCCGGGTACTTCTTTTAAAAAAGAATATTTTTCTTTCAAGTCGGAAGGAGGTTCTTGAGCTAACCGCAGAAATTCTTCCTCATCCACAAAGCCTTCCCGGGCAAGGCGGGCAGCTATCTGCTCCACAGTGCTCCCTTCAGGAATCACAAACTTTCTGGTTTCGATAAAAACATCGCCCGACTTTATCCGGTTAATAATTTCATCAGGAGGCATTGACGGGCTTAATTTATAGTCACCGGCTATGAGGGAAATATCATCGTATTCCTTCCAGATCATGAATCGCAGGGCCAGCTCACTGCGAATTAGCTTTTCTTCTTTCAGGATCGCAGCTACATCAGCCACTGATGCGCCTTCGGGAACAGTGAAAATAACTTCTTCATCTTCAGCAGCAGGCGCCGGCGGCTCTAAAAGTTCATTTAAGATATAAAATCCCGCAGCCACAACAATTAAAATGACCACAATAGCTGGCAGGACAATTTTTAAAGAAGTTTTCACCCCTCCACCTCCAATTTGTCAGCGTCTCTTTAACTTGTAATTACTTAGAGTTTCTATGTATTTAAAATCATTACTAGCACTTCCCCATGGATCCGCCGGAATTTCCCACGCTCTGAAAAATGACACATCCCTGCAGGCGGAACAAAATTTCCTTAAAAATTTTATGTTAAAAATCTCGGCCTATTCTTCGGGTTGATCTTCCTGCTCTTCCATTTCTTGAAGGCGTACTTCCCACGCTTCGGCAACCCGCTGCCATTCTTCTTCTGCTTCAATCTCTTCCAGGGCCTGCTCGCCGTCCTTCTCAGCCAGGCGGAAAATGAATGCTTCTTCCTCACCCCCGCTTTCAGATTCTTCATCCTCGCCTTCCATAGAGGCTAAAGGAACTAAAACCACATACTGATTTTCTTCCACGAGGAAAACATCTACCACAATAAATTGGTGTTCATTACCTTCTTCATCAATTAAAGATACTACATGGTCCTGCTCTTCCATAGCTCTACCTCTCTTTCTTGAATTTTCTGGCTCGGGATTAGTCTTAGCCGGGCCATTTTTTCCTTATTTTCTATGAATTCACTTCCGATTCTTGTTTAGCTCGCAACCATCAACTCTGCCGACTGCGAGCTTTAAGAAAAGAATCCAGGATCAGGGAAGCAGCAATTTTGTCCCTGGCCTTCTTACGTTTGGAACGGCTCATGTCTCCTTCCAGTAAAGCTTTATCCGCATAAGATGTAGTTAGGCGTTCATCCCAAAGATGAACGGTTAAACCGGACGCTTTTAAGATATGCTCCCGGAAATTTTCAGCTTCTCGCGCTGCTTCCCCGGTGGTACCATTCATATTAAGTGGGTAGCCCAAAACAATTTCCTCTACATGGTATTCAGCACATAAATCCTTGATTCGGCGTATATCTTCCTTCAATTTAGTACGCCGCAGAACCATCAAAGGCTGAGCAGTCAGCCACATTTCATCACTAACTGCCACCCCAATATTTTTTTCGCCCAAATCCAGGCCCATTACGCGTTTACCGGTCAGCAGGGCATCTCCTTTCTTATATTTAAATAATCCGCAAACAAAGACAGGGACAAGCAGCGCCGCAGTAGCCACACCACAAACATTTTTCTTCATTCACTACCGGCTTTCCCAGCCAGCTAAGCGCCCCCTGGGGGCAAGCTTCAATACAGCAAAGGCATTCCGAGCAGTCTTCTCCGGAATAATGCAAATGCCTTCGCTGCTGCTTTGTTTGGCGGCGTATAGTCGCGGGAACCTCTTCATCCCGGAAAAGGCACAAAGCATAATCTACTTCCGCCACGCTGCGCATCCCCAGGGCAATTGCATCTATAAAGGGAAGGCAGCGAGCGTAATTAATGGCTTCATCCACCTTTTCCTGAAGATGTCCCCCACCCAGGGGTTTCATGATGTAAACTCCAACCCCCTTATGGCGTGCATTTTCAATTGCCGCCTCCATTTCTTCACGGGTACCATCTCTTATGCCTATTCCCTCTAAATTGAATAAGGGATGAATAACCTGTATTTGTGCAAATTCTAAAGCAGCTTTCACTGCCGCAATGGTATGGCAAGAAATGCCAACAGCGCCAACTTTGCCTTCCCGACGCGCTTCCTGGAAATATTCAAGCGCCGGCAGGTGCCCTTCCAGGGTTAACCTTGACTCCTGCTCATGCAGCATGAAAATATCAATGCGGTCTTTGTTCATTTCCCGACGGGCCTTTTCCAAACTTCGGGCAGCCTGCTCGCGAGTATAGGCATAAGTTTTGGTAGCTACCAGCACTTCAGCGGGAGTAATGCCTTTAATTTCCCTACACCCAGATGATTCATTACTTGCCAGCTTGCCCAGAGCCCTGCCAATGTGCTCATAATTACCATAAAGTTCTGCCGTATCAATAAAATTAACCCCTTTTTCTACTGCCCGGCAAATCAGAGAAGCGCCGTTTTCCACCGACATATTTGCCTGCAGGGGCCCCATGGTTAATGAACCAAAACATAAGCGTGAAACTTTTAAACCGCATTCCCCCAAATTACGATATTCCATTATTCACCACTTTTGGTTTTCAAAAACGTTAAAAATAGCATTAATTAGATGAGAACACTCAAGTATTATTTTGAGGGGTTTGAACTTTCAACCCCAAATTAAACGCCAGTTAAAATATTATTTAAGAGAATCATTATCCGCACCCTCGCCTGTATTCGAATCTGTATCTTTATGGGCGGATAAATTTTCCTCTTCTACATTATAGATATAGACTCTCACCAATTCCTCGATTAACTCGTCTCGATCAACTTTTTTGATCAAACTGCGGGCATTTTTGTGGCTGGTAATATAAGCGGGTTCACCGGAGAGTAGGTATCCTACCAGCTGGCTTATGGGATTATAACCTTTTTCTTTCAAAGCCCGATATACTTCTATCAAAATAAGCTGGGCTTCACTTGCGCCTTCTTCTTTTAAAAAGGGAAAGCTTACCGTCCGATCCTTTTTATCATCCATGTATTATTCCCCCCCTTTAAAACTATCAAATTATCTCCCTTTTTACTTCCCGTTAACACCATTTTATATCAATGCAAATTTACTTAACTTCCTGTTCCTTCTGCCCATTATTTTGTTTATTGTCCTGCTTATTACGTTGTTCCCGGACAAGGGGAACAACCATTTCCAGGGCTTCAGGCAAAAGTTCCGGATATTTGCCACCGGCCTGGGCCATGTCAGGACGGCCACCTCCCCCTCCACCAACTTTAGCGGCGACTTTTGCAATCAAATTTCCGGCATGAACGCCTGCGGAAACCAGGTTGCCGGTTACTACCGCCACCAACATAACCTTGCCTTCCCTTGATGTTCCCAAAACTACCACCCCGCAGGAAAGTTTTGTTTTGATTCCATCTGCTATGGCACGCAGGTTATCCATTCCACCGGCATCTACTTCTTTGCTAATTATCTGCAAATCATTTTCCTGTATTGACTCGCTCATCAATTCCTCTATCTGGTAAGCAACTAAACGGTCTTGTAATTCCCGATTATCCTGCTGCAAGCGCCGGTTGTTTTCCATCCACTCCTTAAGCTTTTCTTCCACCTGATCTGAAGAGGTTTTTAAAATTCCGGCAATGCTTTGGAGGCGGTTTTCCTGC
>PUKQ01000150.1 GCA_003550565.1 Syntrophomonadaceae bacterium | reverse complement strand
TTCAGCGTCTTCGCTCCAAGATTCAAAGGTCCAGCCTTCCGCCGCTTTAGCAGTTATGGTTACCTCTTCATCTTTCTTCAATTTTACCGGCTCATTGATGTCTTCTTCCCCTACCTCTTTTTCACCACCGTCAACATTGATCAGGGCATCCCCCTGCAGGAGTATCTTACCATCCCCATCCAACCCGGTAAGGGTCAACTCATGATATTCTACAAAACTTACTCCTATATAGTAATCTTCTTCTATGGGCACGGTGAAGCTTTCTCCATCTTCGATTTCAGCGTCTTCGCTCCAAGATTCAAAGGTCCAGCCTTCCGCCGCTTTAGCAGTTATGGTTACTTCAGTGCCGTCAATAATTTCTATGGTGCCATTCTCCTCGCTCAAAGTCTTAACGTCACCACTGCCCTGGCCCTCTTCATTTATTTTAACCTCAACTTTCCCTTCACCATTAAGTTCGATAAGGGTTATCGTATGAAGCTCAAGAAACTTTACGCCGAACTCGTAATCTCCTTCTATGGTCATGGTGAAGCTCTCTTCATCTTCGCCTTCAAAGTCTCCGCTCCAGGAATCAAAAATCCAATTTTCATCCGCTGGGTCCGCTTGTACATTTAGCTCTTCATTTTTCTTTACTTTTATCTCTTCTCCTATATCACCTTCGCCAAGCACCTTGCTATCATTGTCGTCAGCATCAATCAGAGCATCTCCTTCAAGAATAACTTCTCCTTCACCCTCCAGGTCAGCAAGAGTTAGGGTACGGGTTTCAATGAACTCTACGCCGATGTTGTAATTGCCCTCTACATTAAAACTAAAGGTTTCATTTTTCCCTTCAGCATCTTTTTTCCAAGTGTCAAAATTCCATCCGTCCTCTACATCCGGACTTACCAATACTTGCGTGCCCTCTACTACTTCGATATATTCACCGACTTCACTCAAAAGCACTTCAACATAATTATTTCCGCGGCGAGTCCACCCTGTAAATGCATCGATTACCCGGATCAACCAATTAGGATCATCCTCAGCATCTATACGTAAGTTAACACTACCTTCACCCTCCAGATGAGTTAGGGTTATTCTATAATTTTCTACAAAACTCACACCGATGCTGTAGGTATTATCATCACCCAAGGTCTCATCATTTATAGTAACTTCAAAGCTGTCTTCGGTTTCTCCTGCAGCATCTCCGCTCCATGAATCAAAATAATACCCGTCTGCCGGCGTCGCACTTATCGTTAACTCTGAGCCGTGTTCCACCGCTACTGAATCGCCTTCCTCAGTCAGCGTTTTGCTGTCACCGTTAATAAGACCATCGCCCTCTATTATAACTTCCCCTTCGCCTTCTATGCCGGTAAGGGCTACAACGGAAGACGGTTCCCATATAGCATAGACGGTGATATCCCCTTCCACGGCAGTATCAGAGCTAAAACTATCCCCGGTGCCATCTTTTTTAGTATTCCATTCCACAAATTCATAATTTCCCCTGGAAACTTCAGGGATATCATTTTCGTTCATCGTTTCGGTAGCGTCTTCCAACATAACTTTAACTTCATCTTCTACATGTTCGCTTACTGCTTGCTCGCCGCCCATTATTATAACGTTAAATCCCGTCTTTACGATTACTTCAATTTTTTCTTCTCCTTCATTGCCATCAAATACACCTTCGTTGCAGTCAAAAGTTACAGTATCTTCCCCTGCGCTTTCCATATAATTTTTTATATCCTCCGGGATCTCATCAGTGCGAACATATAGGATAGGCATCTCGTAAATGCAGGCCCCTATAGCATCTGCCAGGTTTTCATTGAAGCCGCCGCTAAGGACCAAATCTTTTGCCTGGGGGAACATTTCTTCGGCAAAAGCCGCGCTGGTACCAAATCTACCAACACCTTCCAGGCGGTCCTTTACCCGGGTTATTCCTTCTAACTCTTCTTCCACCCCTTCTTCAATTACTGCATCACCGCCAACCAGGTAAACCTCGTCAATAGGAAGATTTTCAATTGCCTCTCTGGTTACATCGGGTATATTATGCCCCCTTACCTGCAAAATGGGCGCGCAGTCTCTGAAAGCTGCCGCCCCTGACACCAAAGCATCAGGAGTTGCCGTTCCGTTAACGATAAAGGCGTAGTCGGCTATGTTATCTTGAACTCTGTGGTCTTCGGCAATTTTGGTTGCCGTTTGAAAACGAGTATCACCGGCAATCCTTTCTACATCAAGCCCCATATCCTCCAAATATTCTTCTGCCTTTGCAGAAACCGCTATTTCCCCACCAAGAATTATTGCTTCACTCGCTCCCAGTTCCTCTATCGCATCCTTTGCTTCATCGCGCATGGTATGAGGCATAGTCAACAGGATGGGCGCATCCAAAGCACCTGCTAACACGCTGGCCGCCAATCCATCGGCAAAGTCACCCGCATCATCACCTCGGGCAATAATAACAGTGTCGGCATGATCGTAGTTATCTAAAGCAATGAGGGCTGCGGTATGAAAGCGGTTGATTCCAGCTTGCCTGTCCAGGCTATCGTCTACTTCTCCCACTCCTACAAATAAGAGAAATAGGACGCATAAAGCCACCAAAAAAACAATTGCTTTGCTTTTCCTTTGCCATATACCTGTATAAGGGTTCTTCAATATTTATATGCCCCCCTACCAATTAACAATCAATAATTGATAAACATCTTTGAAAAGCACTATGGATGAATTTCTCTAAAGCTAAAAAACGAAAAAAATCAGTCTTACTCCGCTTATCTGGTTTTGACAAACGGATTAAGTTAAATAATAAATCTTTATTGTTAAATGTTTCTATACATTTTTTAAAATTCCTGCATTTTGTATTTGAAAAAACTTTCATTCAAAGTTATTTTATCGTTAATCACTTGCAATGTCAATGTTTAGCAGACCATAAACCGACCATAAACCAAGGAATATGCAATAAAATTTTAAATATTCATTAGCTATAAAACTTGACTGTAAATTTTCCTCTATACTGGGCTTGTAAGAACTTTTGCAAACAAAAACCTTTTTCATTCCAAAAATTAATTGTGAAAAATTAAGAAAAATAATCCAAATTAGAGAAGCCTGCCCTCAAAACTCTTACCACTGGAAAAAATAAAGGTTAAGGAGTTTTTGATATTCCAGGATAAGGCTGCGGGTATGATGCCTGTGCCGCCACCATTCATCAGGTGCGAAGGTATCATACGGAGAAGGGCTGGAGATAATTCTTACTTCATCATCCAAAACTCTGGCAAAAGTCTGCCGTGCCCGCATGGAATGATATTTTGAGGTGACCACGATTACACTTTCCTTCTCTTTCTTCTCTAAATACCACCCGGTTGCTTCTGCTTCATCCCAGGTGCTGTCCACTCCCGCGTTCAAAACGACTATATCTTCTGAAGGAACTCCCAGTTGCAAGGCAATATTTCGATTGATATCCACGGTTTCGGGAATTTTTAACCCCCGGGTTTCAATCAAATCCGCATAATCATCCATACTGCGGGTTCGCATCATCACCATTTTATCGGCGTAGCCCTCCAGATATAAGTCAGCGCCGTGCAGAATTCGTTCCGGCACTCCTCCCATGAGCACTACAATAACATCAGCCTCCTGCACTATATCCTCGCTTACCAGAAACTCTCCCTTTTTTATCATAAGAGGTTCCCGCAGCAAAATAACCAGTAATACCGTCACCAATACTAATACTCCCAAAATATAAATAAACTTGAACCTTTTCTTTTGGGGCAAGGAATATTCCCTCGGTGGCAAAATCATAACCTCCATATATTTAATCCCTATAAACCCGAGATAATTCAGTTGTCTTCAAATAAACCTATCATTGCCTTTGTGTAAACCACTCCCGCTTTCGCTTCGCTCAGAAACGGGAGCTTCCTGGTCAATATGGCTAAAGCCACAAGTTTACCCAGGCTCGAAGGGTAGTCCCTACCCCGGCCATACCAGTTACCCGGCTAGCTTTACTATATTTAGGCTTGCATTATAATCCCGATCTATCTCCAAACCACAAACGGAGCATTTATATACTCTACAACCCAAATCTTTAGTTTGATTTGACTCGCTAGTACCTAAAGGCAGGGGGACGGTTCCTTTGCCTTTCCTTACGGGACGCTCATTCTATAATCTTTCGCTGTATTGCTAATTACTATATGAGCTGTAACCTCTAGGGTGACTTTGATGCCAGCGCCATGCTGTTTCTAGAATATGCTCCAATCCATATACAGGTTTCCAGCCCAACTCCCGCTCTGCTTTTTGAAACGAAGATACCAGCACAGCAGGATCCCCTTCCCGCCGGGGGCCTATTTTATAAGGTACGGGCCTGCCCACAATATTTTCCGCAGCTTTGATGACTTCCATGACCGAATAACCACAACCACTTCCTAAATTGTAAACAGACGCACATCTGCCCTCAACAAGGGCATCTAAAGCCAGGACGTGGGCCCGGGCTAAATCATCCACATGAACATAATCTCTTACGGGTGTTCCATCGGTAGTAGGGTAATCATTTCCATAAACGGTTATTTTCTCCCTATCCTTTAAAATAGCCTGCATAATCAAAGGAATGAGGTGAGTTTCAGGAGAATGATCTTCTCCTATGGAGCCTTCCGGCCTTGCTCCTGCTGCATTGAAATAACGCAGGGAAACCGATTTCAATTTATAAGCCCGGTAATAATAAGCCAGGGCATTCTCAATAATCATCTTGGTTTCTCCGTAAGGATTAGCGGGTTTTAGGGGATGATCTTCTTTAATGGGGACTGACTGCGGTTCTCCGTAAACCGCGGCACTGGAAGAAAAAATAAAGTAGGGCACTTTCGACTGCAGAAGAGACTCCAGCAGCGAAAGCCCCCCTACTACATTGTTTTGGTAATAAAGGAGGGGATCTTTTACCGATTCGCCCACCTGGCTGTGGGCGGCAAAGTGCATTACAGCTTCGATACTATGCGTATTAAAGCATTCCATTAGTTTTTCTTTATCAGCCGTATCTCCTTCTATAAGATAACCCGGGGGCACTGCTTTTTGATGGCCACGTGTAAGGTTATCATAGATATAAACTCCATAGCCCCTTACTTTTAGCATATCTACAATGTGGCTGCCTATATACCCGGCGCCGCCGGTTACCAACACATTCATCTTGTTTTAGGCGAGGTTACTCCCATTTCTAAGCGATAGCACAAGTGGGGGAGGAAACCCCATTTCTCCTTTTTATTTTCCTTGATCGCTTTCCCGGACCAAAGCAATTTCGTGCGGCTACAAAGCAATAATAACCATAAATAATTAATATAAAGTCCATTTTATCCCCGGTAAACACATCGGATTAATCCCGGCGATAATTCTAAAACAATTATCAATTTGTATTCAAAGGAAGCTTAAGTGGAAGTTTTCTTGCCCATAGAAAGTTCATCTAAAATATGGCGGCCAACCTTCCAAATGTCACCGGCTCCCATAGTTATAATCATATCGCCCGGGGAAGCTTTTTTCAAAACTGCCGCTGCCAGGTCAGCAAATTTTTCTCCATAATAAACGGGCCGCTCATGCTTATCTTGAATTATATGAGCCAGTGCTTCAGCGCTAACTCCTTCAATAGGGTTTTCCCCGGCTGCATAAATGCTGTGCAGAAAGAGTTCGTCGGCAGCACCAAAAGAATCGGCATATTCTGCCATAAAATATCCGGTGCGCGTATAACGATGGGGCTGGAATATACAAAAGACGCGGCGGCTGCCACATCCGGAAGCTGCTTGCAGGGTAGCTTTAATTTCAGTGGGGTGATGAGCGTAATCATCTACTACGGTGATACCTGCGGCTTCACCTAAAACTTCAAACCGCCGCCCCGCTCCGGTAAATTTTTCCAGGGCCTTAACGCTTTCCGGGAGGTGCACGCCCAGTTCAGCAGCAGCGGCAATAGCCCCCACTGCATTGGAAACGTTGTGTCTGCCGGGCACACTTAAATTTACATCCACCAGGTGTCCTTCATGAGAGTAAACGGCAAACTGAGAACTCATGCCCTTAAAACACACATCACGCGCCGTAAAATCAAACTGCACATCCGGGTGGTCTGAAAGATAGTCTTCCAGGCCATAAGTAAGGACTTTGCCGGAAAGCTTTAAAGATTTCTCCCACAGCAAGGAATCTTCACCGCAAAGGACCAAACATCCTTCGGAATGAATCCGGTTTATAAAAAGATCATAAGCCTCTTTTAGCTTTTCATAATCCCCATTAAAGTTTTCCAGGTGATCGGCCTCAATGTTAGTAACCAGCATCATGCGCGGATGATAACGTAAAAAAGAATTGTCGCTTTCACAAGCTTCAGCCACCAAAAAGCGTCCTTTTCCCAGGCGTGCATTGCCTTCAAAAAGGGTTAATTCTCCCCCAATCACTGCCGTAGGATCCAGCCCTCCTTCCTCCAAAAGCAGCGAAAGCATAGCCGTGGTGGTAGTTTTCCCGTGCGTTCCCGCCACAGTTATGCCATAATGGCTGTTAATCATCTCTGCCAAAAGTTCGGACCTGTGCCATAAAGGCAATGCTCGACGTTGCGCTTCCGAGATCTCAGAATTGTCATCGGGTATGGCTGTGGAATAGATCGCTAAATGACAACCTTCCAGGTTACGGGGATGATGTTGAAATTTAATATCGGCTCCTCTATTCAACAGGCGTTCCGTGAGGCGAGACTCCTTGATATCGGAACCACTTACCCGATAACCCATCTGCAGGAGGATCATGGCCAAAGCGCTCATGCCATAACCTCCGATACCAATAAAATGAACATGCCTTACATTCGCTGGTAACAATAAACTCATTCCTTCACTATCATATTGTATTCATCTCTTTACTTTATTTTCCATTAAAATATTGATATACAAAAATCATT
>PUKQ01000038.1 GCA_003550565.1 Syntrophomonadaceae bacterium | reverse complement strand
CGCGCTGCCAGTCCTGAAACAACTTTATTCTTCTGGCCAGGTCTACAGTTTTAGTAATCTTATTACCTTTCACTTGAGCTTCCATATCCATCCCGGCAACATTTTCTCCAATTGTGAGAATAGTACCGGATAAAGCGGCCCCAATGGCCAAGCCGTCCCAATTGTTTTTGGCTACATCCGTTGAGCCTATGCCGGGAATCACGAAGGGCATTTTTAACTTTATTCCTACTCCCTGTCCCACCTTGGTATCAACTCTGGCTGCGGAAAAAATAGCTTTATCGCTGTCGGCTTCCATTCCTTCAGCTCCGGAAGCCTTTCCCATAATAGAAAAATGTGAATAATCCACGGGATAATCCTTTTCCGAAGCAGTAGTAATAATACCAAATGGCTGCGGATAAATAGTTTCATGCCCTCTATACGCTGACTTCCCTATTTCACACATTCCCACACAGCCATCTACACAAGTAACACACATTCCACTGAAAGGACTGACAGAACCTTCCGTTCTGTTTTTGGTTAAAGTTGCCGCAGTTGCATTTAATTTTGATAAACTCATCACTTATCTCCCTTCTTCATTGAGATTTTTTATTTAAGTTTTTAAACCGGGTTGCCGGGTGAATCTATTTCACAGGCCACACAGGGGTCCATAAAACACATCATATCTTCGTATTTCTCCGTGCAGGGCGGTGAAAGATTAAGGCAAGCATTACACAAAACATTTTTTTCTTGAGGCCCCTGACACCTTGAAGTGCAAACAGGGCACTTATACATACAACCACCGCATAGGCGGCATTCCTCAGACTTTTTATCAAAAGGGGTGCCTACCCGCCTTTCATCTCCCTTATCTACCAATCCAATTGCATTTGCCTGCATCTGTTCGTGGCACATTCTTACACAAAGGCCGCACAGTATGCATTCCTCATGTTTTACGTTAAAACGTACCTCGGTTATGTGATGTTTGGAAGCAAGATCTTGCAGTACCTTAGACGAAGGACAGGTAGCCAGGTACATTTCAAGCAAAAGCTTCCTAACTTTCAATGCCTTATTCGAATGAGTCCGCACCGTAAGGCCTTCACGTACGGGATAAGTGCAAGAAGAAACCAGACGAGAGCGCCCTTCCGGCCCCACTTCCACCAGGCAAAGCCTGCAAGCGCCGTAAGAACTGAGTCCTTCGTCATAACAGAGAGTTGGTATTTCCACCCCATAAAAATTGGCCGCTTCCAGCAGACTGGTTCCAGCCTCAACTTCAATTTCCAAACCATTAAGATTTAAGTTTATCATCTTCTCCACCTCAGCATTTGCTTATTCACTTCATCCGTTCATCCGTAAATTAATTTTTTAAAAGTCAACTTCACATATAGATACTTATAGACGAAAACTCAATCTAAATTTTAATAACAGCTCCCTGCTTGCAGTTTTCCATACAAATACCGCATTTAGTGCACTTATCCTGAATAATTACATGAGGGCTTTTCTTATCCCCTTCTATGGCTTCCCCGGGGCAACTTTTCACACAAGCGCGACAGCCGTTACACAAATCTTGATCAATTGTAAATTTAATCAACGCCTTGCATGTGCCGGCAGGGCATTTCTTTTCATGAATATGCGCTGCATACTCATCATCAAAATAACGTATGGTGGAAAGAACAGGATTAGCTGCAGTTTGCCCCAAGCCGCACATAGAAGCTTCCTTCACGGTATGAGCCAGCTCCTGCAAGAGCATAAACTCAACTTCAGAACCATTTCCCTCCATGATAGTGTCCACCAGTTCCAACATTCGGCTAATTCCTTCCCGGCATGAAAAACACTTACCGCAAGATTCTTCCTTTAAAAAATTTAAAAAATACCTGGCCACACTAACCATGCAAGTCTCATCATCCATGACGATCATGCCGCCGGAGCCCATTATAGAACCCACTTCCGCAAGCTCATCATAATCAGTGGGCGTATCTAAGAGAAATTCCGGAATGCACCCTCCTGATGGCCCGCCGGTTTGAACCGCTTTAAAATTTTTATCCTCCCTGATACCTCCGCCTATATCAAAAATTATTTCGCGTAAAGGAATACCCATGGGAACTTCCACCAAACCGGTATTATTAACCTTACCCACCAGGGAAAATATTTTTGTTCCCGTTGATTTAGCGGTGCCCACCTGGGAATATTTCACTGCGCCTTGATTGATAATATGAGGTACGTTAGCAAAGGTTTCTACATTATTCACTACAGTGGGCTTTTGCCACAATCCACGTGTTGCCAGGTGAGGTGGTTTTTGGCGAGGCTCACCGACTTTGCCCTCTATAGATGCCACCAGCGCAGATGTTTCACCACAAACAAAGGCTCCCGCACCAATGCTAATAGAAATTTCAAAATCAAAACCGGAACCAAATATATTATTTCCTAAAAGCCCCAACTCAGAAGCTTGATTTATGGCTATCCTTAACTTTTCCAAAGCCGAAGGATATTCTGCCCTAATATATATATAGCCTTTACTGGCTCCAATAGCATAACCTCCTATAATCATTCCTTCCATAATTGAATGAGGGTTTCCTTCGAGTATGCTGCGATCCATAAAAGCTCCCGGATCACCCTCATCGGCGTTACATATAATGTACTTTTGGGAGGTATAAGCCTCATAAGCCTCTTCCCACTTCCGGCCTGTAGGAAATCCTGCTCCTCCTCTGCCCCGTAATTGGGAATCTTTGATCTCATTAACAACCTCTTCCCGAGACATTTCCCACAAAGCTTTGCCGGCTGCTTTATAACCTCCTACCGCCAGATAATCCTCAATAATTAACGGATCCATATTCCAATTACCCTCTAAAATGGTGCGATACTGTTTGTTATAAAACGGCATTCCACTTGGTGAAACAAATTTTTGACCTGTTTGAGGACATTCATACAAGAGGCGATCTATTACTTCTCCTTTTAGAATAGTTTTTCCTATAATTTCCGGCACATCCTCCGCAGATATTTTTTGATAGAAAATATCGTCGGGATAAATAAAGACCACGGGACCACATTCACACAACCCCAAGCATCCGGTAGATTTAAGCTTGATTACTTCCGCAAGTTCTTTTTCCTCCAGATAATCTTTAAAAACCTGAAACGCATTTTTAGACCCCAAAGCGCTGCAACCAGTATCACCACATACTGCTATGTGCCCTTTTAACTGCTTGCGTTCATTTTGCAAGGTTTCTTGCATTTCATCTAATTTCTGTAATGAACTTATTTTTTGTAAAAACCCGGCCATATAGATTTAATTTGCTCCTTTTTTTAATTTAGCTAATAGCAATGAAACACTTAACCTTCATGGTTCATTTTAGAATTGTTTTTACATGCGCAATGCCTTTCAACTTCTCCGTTGTGACTTTTTAATACTTGTTGTGCTTTGGCCGGTGTCATATTGCCATGGTATTCGTGATCAATAACCACCAGAGGAGCTAACGCGCAAGCCCCAAGGCAGTTTACTTTTTCCAATGAATATAATCCATCTTCTGTAGTGGAACCGGTTTCTATATTTAAAAGTCGAGATATTTCGTCAGTTATTTGTTCGCTGTTGCGGACATGGCAAGCAGTTCCGGAACAAGTTAATATTTTATATTTACCTTTTGGATTCAAACTAAAATACTTATAAAAAGTAGCTATCCTATATATTTCAATCAAAGGTGTCCCGGTTTTCTCCGCTACTTCACGCAAAACTTGCTCTGGCAAATAATCAAACCTTTCCTGGATACCATGGAGCAGAGATATTACAGACATATCCCTGGATTCCAGCAAATCTTCCCAGATAAATTCTTTTTCATCAGTTTTTTCATTTACCCCGATTCCCATAGGTTAGCCTCCTTGCATAATATAGATGTCTTCTTTAGCATTAACCATTTCCATCATGTAAAACAAAATTAATTTCCATATCGTGAAACTTAACTCAATAATATGACATTCTAGCTTATATGTCAATACCATATTATATATTTGACACCGAAAATATATCTATTAATTCCTCTATATGGAATCTAATGAAATAAAATGAAATAATTGATAGTAGTAAAAATATCGGTTATGCAGTTTTGAGTAAACTTTAGTACACCTTTATCGGCAAATAGAATAGACCTTCTTTCAGGAAAATATAAAAAAGACTTCATGTGAAGGTATTTCACTGCCGGAGCACAAAATCTATGCACCCTGAAAGACGGTTATTGAATTATTTGTATTTGTAAATATCAATCAGCCCGAGAGAAAACCTAACTCGGAAGAGACTTCCATGGCTGTTTCCTTAACATATAAAGCCAGTTCACCTTTTAAAAATGAAACACTTATCCGCGAAGCTGGGCCTGAAATACCAATAGCAGAGCATAATTTCCCTTTATGATTAAATATTGGAGCCGCTGCACAGCGAATCCCTACTTCGGTCTCCTCTAAGTCCAGAGCGTATCCCTTTTGCTTTACCTGTTTAAGCACATTTTTAATTTTTTCCGGGGATGTTAGGGTATTTGGTGTAAACTTTTCCAGGGTAGTAAAATTCAGAAATCTCTCTAACTCTATTTCACTTAAGCTGTTGAGAAGAACCTTTCCCACCGCATTAGAATGGGAAGGAACTCTGCTCCCCAGATTGGCAACCATCCTAACCATTCTGTCAGATTCTACCTGGTCAATATATACCACATATCCCTGGTCTAATATAGCCAGATTTACCGTTTCATAAGAGATTTCAGCCAGTTTCTTTAAATAAGGCCTGGCAATTACCCGAATATCCAGGGCATAAAGGGCGTTATTTCCTACGTGGAATGTTTTTATTCCCAGCTGATATTTCCCCGTGTACGGATCCTGCATGGCAAATCCTCTTATTATGAGCGTTTTCAACAACCGGTGGACAGTACTAATCTTTAACCCCACAACACTGGTAATTTCACTAAGGGTCATAGGTTGACCTCTATCGGCCATTATCTCTATTATTCGTAATGTCCTCTCCACAGACTGAACGGTTTTTTCCTTTGGATGAGCTTCGGGCATTAACACTGCCTCCTTAATAAAATTCCGCAATGTGATACTTTATTCCATTTATCTTTAAATACATTATACCAATATGCTGTTTCTGCGTCAATAATATAATTACCACAATATGAAATTGCTTGTTATATTTTGAAATAACTAAATTATGAAGGCCAAACCACAAAATTAAGTAAAAAGGCTCCTGTATATGAAGAATCGACAAGGAGAACAAATACTTCTGTAAAGAAACTGACGAACATTTTTAGAGTTTGGGGAAAACCCTTCCCTATTTTAGAAGCAGTGTAAGAAGCATAATGCTGAAGAAAATAATTTAATTTGTATAGCTATGCATCTTCATTCTTTTGTTTATAACCTAATTTTCGGGAAATTTTATTGGCAGTATCTTTGGCGTACTCTGTCAATTCATTCTTTATATAATAACTGGCAATACGGTTTGCAGGGCCTGAAATGCTTATACTGGACACTACCCCGCCAGTTCGGTCAAAAATGGGAACGGCTACACAACGCACATGCTCTTCCATCTCCCCCCAATCAAAGGAATGTCCTTCTTCCCTAATTATAGCCAGTTCCTTGCGTAAGTAATTTGTATCCACAATAGTTTCATTGGTATACTTGACCAGTTTAATCTTACCAAGTATTTCTTCCAGCTTGCTTTCCGGCAGGTACGCCAACAGGCATTTACCTGATGCAGTGCAATAAACCGGACCACGATTACCCACCTGGGCAAACATCTTTACAATAACCATATTTTTGGATTCGACCTGGTCTATATAAACTACCTCTGTTTCATCCAAAACAACTAAATTAACAGTTTCATTGCATTCATCAACCAGTGCCTCCATATAGGGCCTGGCTATGCTGCGGACATCATGATAATATAAAGACGCATTCCCAAGCTCTAATAGCTTTAATCCCAGGCGGTATTTACTTGTATCCGTATCCTGTTCAACATATCCTTGGTGCATTAGGGTAGTTAACAACCTGTGAACGGTGCTTACTTTTAAGTTAACCTTAGACGCCAGTCCCGAAACGGAAATATGCGCTCCTTCCTGGGCCATTACTTCCAGTATATTGAGAGCTCTTTCCAATGACTGGACTCGTTTAGGGTCTTTATCTTTATTCTCTTTATCTTCTTCCGTAGCTTCAAAACTAATCATATTCTTCTCCTCATCCTTTTTAAAATAATTAAACAAGTTGCCATGATTGTACAGTTACCTCCGTTATTTTGTCAACAAATAACTGGTATAAATATCCAGCACCTAAAAATATTGTTTTTCTACTTCTGCATTGGTACAGCAAGTCTTAACTCCCTGCATTAATTCCAAATCTCTTAACTTTGTTTTAGTAGTGATCCCGCTTTAAGCATCGGCGCGCTTCCTCTATCTGGCGCCTAACTGCATCAGGCGAGGTGCCACCTTGCAAATTTTTATTTTTAATACTGGAAAGAGGATCTAATAATTCCTTTATTTTTTCCGCCTGTAAGTCGGGGTGAAACTGAAACAACTGTTCCTGGTTTAGTTCTTGCAAGCGGCAACCGCTCTCTTCACAATACGCCACCATCTTCCCAATAATGCCGTGTGCCTCACGGAAAGAGACACCCTTGTACACCAGGTAATCCGCCAGGTCGGTGGCACCAGAAAAATCATGCTCCACGGCCTGCCGCATCTTATCTTTATTGAAGCGTGCCCCTTCAAGCATTTTCCGGCATAAATAAAGAGAATACTTTATCGTTTTTACTGTATCAAAGAGCCCTTCTTTATCTTCCTGCATGTCTTTGTTATAGGCAAGGGGAAGCCCTTTAAGAACAGTAAGCAACCCGATCAGGCTGCCATAAACCCTCCCAGTTTTCCCTCGTACTAATTCGGCCACATCAGGG
>PUKQ01000160.1 GCA_003550565.1 Syntrophomonadaceae bacterium | reverse complement strand
GCTGATAAATCTGAGTCGGTTTAGCAGGGCGTTTTCGGGCTGGATATAATAGCTGTTATGGGTGCCCAGGTACTGCAGTTGATTAATTCTGGTTTTCGCATCAACGTCATCCACATCAAGGTTCAGGTAATCCAGTTTGTCCGTGTGGGGGTTAAAATTTTCTGTAGTGCATGGGTTAGTAAATGTTTCTTCATCTTTTTCTATTTGGGAAACACTGCCGGTGACTGCTGTTAAAGATATAATCGTGAAGAATGCCAGCAGGCAAATAATTCTCAGTAAGTTTTTCTTTAAAGGCATGGCTTATCTCCTCCTCCATGTAATGAACTAACTAACTTAAACAGATAAGTCAGATTTTATGGATGTACCCTGTCGGGTTGCAATTATTATTTTACACCAATGTTTTATAATTTAAAAGGGAGAAGGGGTAAAGCATTCCCTTCCCTCTGAATTAAAGGAAACAGTCTCTTTTGATCTAAGATAAGGAAATTAATATTTTCTTGGAATTGAATTGCATCCGTGCATAATATTTAGGCGATTCTTCGGCTAAAGCCCGGCCTTATGAATAATATCTTTTGGGGGTTGGTGTGAATACTTATTTGGCAGGAAGAACAACTTTGCCGTGTAATCGTTTATAAAGCTTTGTAGCGGCACAAATCCGACAAAGGGTTTTCTTGCCCGGATCTTTGTTCTCTTTATTGAATTTTTGGTATAATTATAGTCAATAAGAAACCACTCACAAAGGGCGGGATTTCCTCTATGGAAGGTGAAGTAGTTAGCTATCTGAAAAATTTTACCTTCAGTGAACTTGATGAGCAAAAATTATTTCCGGCGGAAAAGCAAACATTAGTTGACCGGAAGGTTTTAGAGGGAAAAAATATTCCGTTTTTTATTAATGAGTTCTGGACATCGCGGCAGAGGCAGGCTGCTTCTCTTCATGAAATATCTTACCGGGCTTGCTTTAAGCCCCAATTGCCCAGTTTTTTTATTGACCTGCTCACTCAGGAGGGAGATGTAATTTACGATCCATTCAGCGGCAGGGGGACCACGGCAATTGAGACCGGCATATTGGGGCGAATGGTGATTTCTAATGATATTAATCCCCTGAGTAAGATATTTGCTTTTCCGAGGCTTTCTTGCCCCTCTCTGCATGATATTGAAGAGAGAGTTGAATCTATACCTGTGGAGGGAAACCGGAACGCCGAGATAGATTTGTCCATGTTTTACCATCCCCACACTGAGTCGGAACTTGTTTCCCTGAAAGATTATTTGCTCCAAAGAAAAAAAGCCGGGAAGGAAGATAATGTAGACAGTTGGATAAGGATGGTAGCTACAAACAGGTTAACCGGGCATTCTCCGGGTTTTTTTTCGGTGTACACCCTGCCTCCCAACCAGGCAGTCTCACAGGCGAGGCAGGTTAAGATTAACCGGGAAAGAAATCAGGTGCCGGATTATAGAGATGTTAAAAATATTGTTGTGCACAAATCCCGTAATTTATGGAAAAAATTAACGCCAAAAGAAGTTGAAAACTTACGTTCTGCAGCTCATTCAGCCCTGTTTTTGGAAAGAGATGCCCGCCACACGCGGGAGATTCCTTCGCAATCAGTAAAACTCACCGTAACTTCCCCTCCTTTTCTGGATGTGGTACAGTATTCCCTGGATAATTGGCTCAGATGCTGGTTCAATGGCATAAGTACCACTGATATTGAAAGGAAAATTACTATAACGCGGGATATGGAGCAGTGGGAAAGTGTGATGGCAGAGGTGTTCATAGAATTATACCGGGTTACCGCTGCAGGAGGTTGGGTGGCTTTTGAGGTAGGTGAAATAAAAAACGGTAAGGTTAATTTGGAAGACCATGTTATACCCCTGGGAATAAAGGCGGGTTTTGAATGCGTGGGGGTGCTTATTAACAGGCAGGAATTTACCAAGACTGCCAACATATGGGGTATAAAAAATAATAGCAGGGGAACTAATAGTAACAGGATTGTTCTCTTTTATAAAGAAATGTAATAAGAATGAAAAAAAATAAGGTTTACAAGGAGGAAGGCATATGAACCATTATGACAAATTACAGCAAAAATTGGACCAACACCCGGTGGGCGCTCCGGCAAGCAAGTATTTTAGAGAAATCTTAAAGTATTTATTTCAACCGGAAGAACTGGATATAGCCCTTTCTCTTGAATTTAGTCTTGAACCCGTGGAGGATATAGTTTCTCGAATCGGTTTGGAGGAAGAGGAAGTTAGCCAAAAACTTGAGGTCATGGCTGACCGGGGGGTAGTTTTGGCTAAAACCGTAGGTGAGAAGACTTATTATGCTTTACTCCCAAATTACCCGGGACTTTTTGAATACCCCATTATGAAAGGCATGGAAAAAGAAAAACAGCAGGAATTAAGCCGCCTTTGGCATATTTACTACATGGAATCCATGGGTGAAAGGCTTGCTGAAGCCGATCCCCCTTGGAATCGTATTTTCCCTGCCGAAGAAGCTATTAATGAAGAATATGAAATACTTCCTTATGAAGTAGCATCGGAAATGATGGAGCAAACTCGCACTATTGCCCTGGCTGAATGCCCCTGCCGAATAACCGGTGGGCAGTGTGAAAGTCCTTTGGATGTTTGCCTTTCTTTCGATGGTGCAGCTCAGTTTTTGGCAGAAAGGGGAATGGCACGCTTGATAAACAGGGAAGAAGCCCGGAATGTCCTTAAAAGGGCAGAAGAAGCAGGTCTGGTTCATACCGGTAGCAATAATGCCGGAAAACTCCTCTTTATTTGTAACTGCTGTCCCTGCTGCTGCCATTTTTTAATGTTGCATACCCACTTGAGGTACCGGGAAGCACTGGCAACTTCCAGCTATGAAGCCGAGCTTGATGTTTCCAGCTGTACCGGTTGTGGTATATGCGCCGAAGAGCGCTGCCCAACGGGCGCATTGTCTCTTGATGGTGATATGGCCGTTTTAGACCGTGAGAATTGTATAGGGTGCGGGCTTTGTGTTACTACCTGCTCTGGTGAAGCCCTGAAGCTTGTAAAAAGGGAAGATCACCGGCACCCTCCCGATTCTGTAAGGGATTTGGTGCAAAATATTGTGGTTAACAGGAAGAAGCGGAATGAATAATTGGGGGGAGATAAAGGTGGAAACACGAACATGAAGAAAATATTGTGGACAGCGGCAGTTTTAGTGGTTTTGATAATTATATTTATGGCAACCAGCTATCTTTTGAGCCCTCCCGGAGCCGGTGAGGAATTGGCTCAAGATAGGGAGATTCCATTTCCGGCGGTTATTGCCCATCGGGGGGCATCCGGGGTTGCACCGGAATCTACCACAATAGCTTATGAGTTAGCCCGGGACATGGGCGCGGATTATCTGGAAGCGGATCTTCAGCGCACCAAAGACGGGGAAATAATTGCGTTTCATGATGACACTCCGGCACGGGTTACAGATGCAAGTGAAGTTTTTCCCGGACGGGAAGACGATTATATAGAAACTTTTACCTATGAAGAACTTTTACAACTGGATGCCGGCAGCTGGTTTAACCGGGAATTTCCCGAAAAGGCGCGGGAAGAGTACGAGGGTTTGCAGGTAATCACCCTGGAAGAACTCATTGATATAGTAGAATCCGGCAATAATAACCCCGGTTTATACCTGGAAACCAAGTCGGCGCCTCGACATCCCGGCATAGAAAAAGATATTGTCCGTATTCTGGAAAAGAGGGGGTGGCTTTCTTCTTCACCGGAAGTGGATCCTCCTGATGAAGCATTGAACGAAAAAAGGGGTGTGCCTACGGTGAATCTGGCCGACAAACCTTCCCGGATTATTTTTCAATCTTTTTATCCCGCAAGCATCTCAGAGCTGCAGGAATTGGCGCCGCAAATACCCCGTGTCTTGCTAATCAGCCCCGATACTTCTGCTGAGCAAGGATGGCGGGAATTATTGTCCAAGGCAGATGATTATGGAGATGGAATTGGCCCGAATGGCTTTCTGGCCTGGCCCTGGAATTTAAGGGGAGCGCGGGAAAGGAATCTTTTGATCCATCCTTACGTGATTAACCGGCCATGGCAGATGCACCTGATGCAATTTTTTGGAGCCGATGGTATTTTTACCGATTACCCGGAATTGGCGCTGGAAGTATACGGCAAGAGCGAGGCCATCAATTTGCAGGAACTGAGAAAGAAATGATAAAGGGGCGGGATCACATGGGCCTTAAAAAATCCAAAGCGGGTGAAGGCACGTTTCTTAAAATACTGAATAAAATTAATGCTATGAGCAGGATCCATGCGTATAGAGGGTTGAAACTTACATCGTAGAGGGAGCGGTCTTTGATAATTAGATTGACCAGAAATACTCCCGCATAGAGGTAAATAGGTGTCAGGGCTATGAAGGGGTTAAGGCTTAACGCTTTTATAATTTCACCGTTGAAAAGAGCATTCAATGCCCTGGTGCCTCCGCATCCCGGGCAGATTAGTCCTGTGGTTTCGTAAAGCAAGCATCCGGGGGTTGATTTTAAAAAGTCTAGCAGAGCAGTGTTAAAATAGAGATAAGCCCCCAAAGTAATAGATAAATAAACAAATAATAGCACAGTTTCGGGTTTTTTAAAGTTCAATAAATTTTTTATGGGTATCCACCTGCCAGTGTTTCATAAATAATTGCCAGATTGCTCAGGTAATAATGGTTGATAAAAATAATTTATGGCAGTTAATTCTGTTTTTATGTTTGATTTTCCTTTTTAATTTTTTTTGATTATTTTACTTAAACAAGGCATAATAATAAATATAATATATTATAATTTCAGCATGCATGGAGGTTTTATGTTATGGAATTAAGTGAAAATGCGCGCATTGCTTATGAAAAGAGGTACCTCCTCAAAGATGAGCGGGGAAATCCCCTGGAAACTCCCGCTGACTTGCTCGGAAGGGTGGCACGCAATATTGCCGAAGTGGAAAAAGATTATGAGAAGTCCGATGCGGATGTGGCGCATATGGAAGAAAAATTTTTTCAGATCATGAAAGATGGCTTCTTTATGCCTAATTCTCCCACATTAATGAATGCAGGCAGGGAGTTACAGCAGTTGAGCGCGTGTTTCGTGCTGCCGGTGGAAGACAGCATGGAAGGCATTTTTACTTCTTTGAAACACATGGCCCTGGTACAAAAGACCGGCGGAGGGACGGGATTTGCTTTTGATCGCTTGCGCCCCGGTGGAGACGTGGTTTGTTCTACCAACGGCGTGGCCAGCGGGCCGGTGTCATTCTTGAAAATATTTGATGCTGCCACCGAAGCGGTAAAACAGGGTGGCACCAGGCGAGGCGCCAATATGGGCACATTAAGGCATGATCATCCTAATGTGATAGATTTTATCTGCTGCAAGGAAGATGAAACAGAAATCAATAATTTTAACCTGTCGGTGACTGTTTCTCATGAATTTATGGAAAAGGCAACCGGTAGTGACCCTGAACCTTATTTTCCCCTGGTTAACCCGCGTACGGGGGAGGCCTACCTGGATTTAGCGTTGGGCGATACTCAATCCGGCAATGCGGTAGAAATTTTTAATTTAATTGTGGAAAAGGCATGGCAAAAAGGAGATCCCGGCATAATTTTTATAGATGAAATGAACCGGTTTAACCCAACACCCCACATTGGTGTATATGAAGCCACCAATCCCTGTGGAGAACAACCCCTTTTGCCTTATGAGGCCTGCTGTTTGGGTTCTCTCAACCTGGGTAAATTTGTTACTGGAGAAGGGCAGGTTGATTATGAGCAATTACGCGAAACGGTAAAGCTGGCCACACGATTTTTGGATAATGTGATTGATGCCAGCGATTATGTTATTGATGAAATAGCGCGCATGCACAAGCACGGAAACCGGAAAATTGGCCTGGGTGTGATGGGCTGGCATGATATGTTGGTTCAACTGGGCATTCCTTATGATACTGATGAAGCTTTGGAGACCGGTGAAATGGTGATGAAATTTATCCGGGAACAGAGCAAACAGGAGTCGGTGAAGCTGGCAGAAGAACGGGGGGTATTTCCGAACTTCGCAGGAAGTATTTATGATACCGGCAAAGCCGAGGACCGGGTAAGAAATGCTACTAGAACCACCATAGCCCCCACCGGTACTATTTCCATCCTTGCCGGGGCCAGCAGCGGCATTGAACCTTATTTTAGTATTGCTTTTGTGCGTAAAAACATCCTGGATGGGGTAGACATGTCTGAAGTGAACCCCCTGTTTGTGGAAAGGGCCAAAAAAGAAGGGTTCTACAGCGAGGAATTAATGCAGGAGATAGCGAAAAACGGTTATATTCCCCCTGATGCCGCGGTACCCGACCACATCAAAGAGTTGTTTAAAACGGCCATGCAGATAGATGTAAGCTGGCATGTTAAGCACCAGGCTGTGTTTCAAAGATATACTGACAATGCGGTGAGCAAAACCATAAACTTGCCCAGGGAAGCCACCGTCGAGGATGTAAAAAATGCTTATATAATGGCCTGGAACCATGGATGCAAGGGAATTACAGTTTATCGAGACAGTTCCCGGGAGAAACAAGTTTTAAACACCAGCGAATCCGGTCCGGAAAAGGAGTTAAAACCCACCAAGCGCCCCAAAACCCTGGTGGGTTATACTACCAGCGTGCATACTCCTTTGGGCAACCTCTTTGTAACGGTTAATACGGTGGAGGGTAAGCCGTTTGAGCTTTTTGCGCAAATAGGCAAAGCAGGAAGTGATGTGATAGCTTTTACGGAAGCTATTGCCCGCCTTATCTCCCTGGCCCTGAGGTGCGGTATCAGTGTAAATGAAATAACCACCCAGTTGGAAGGAATAGGGGGAGCACGTTCTGTGGGGTTTGGCCCCAACCGGGTTTTGAGCGTGCCGGATGCTATCGGCAGGGCTCTGAAAGAAGTTGCTATGTCCAGTCGGGAAGAAAGCGGTTCCGGTAACAAGCCCTATTTG
>PUKQ01000062.1 GCA_003550565.1 Syntrophomonadaceae bacterium | reverse complement strand
CGGCATTAGCCATATTAATAGCCTGTAATACACCTGTAATCAATGTGCCGGCTAAAAGCCCTCCCAATGCTTCTGCCCCCAGGAATGGAATAAGGCCCACGGCAAGAGGCACTAATACAGCTAAAAGTCCCGGAATAATCATTTCTTTTAACGCTGCTTTGGTGCTAATGTCAACACAACGAGCATATTCGGGAGGCGTTTCCCCTTCCATTAGCCCTTTTATCTCCTTAAATTGACGACGTATTTCATCAATAAGTTCTCCGGCTGCTTTTCCCACTGCTTCCATAGTCCGGGAAGCAAATAAAAAGGTTAGCATACCACCAAGAAACAACCCCACTATAACTTCGGCGCTTATAATATCAATCTGCTCCAGCCCTATGACCTGGGTATAAGCAGTAAAAAGAGCAAGTGCCGTTAAAGCCGCCGAACCGATAGCAAAGCCTTTGCCGATGGCAGCAGTCGTATTTCCAACAGAATCAAGCTCATCAGTTATTTCCCGGACACTGGGTTCCAGATCCGTCATTTCGGCAATACCTCCTGCGTTGTCAGCTACGGGTCCATAAGCGTCTGCCGCTACTGTCATGCCCACCGTAGAAAGCATTCCCACAGCGGCGATGGCTATGCCATATACTCCGGCAAAATAGAAAGAAACCAAGATGGCAATTGCTATGGTCAGAATTGGCAAAGCCGTGCTTTTCATTCCCACGGATAGTCCACTGATAATGTTAGTGGCAGTTCCTGTCTCTGATGACCTGGCAATTCCTTGCACCGGAGAGAAATGATCGGATGTATAATACTCAGTAAGCCTACCAATAATTATACCCACCAGCAATCCGGCCACTATGGCGATAAACGGCCCTATTTCTCCCAGCAGGTAATCGGTGAGAAAATATGATCCCACTATAACCAGCAATCCGCTAACGAGGATGCCTCGCTCCAAAACAGCACCTAAGCGGGCTCCCTCTTTAGCCCTTACGGTGAAGAAGGCAATCACCGAAGCAATTATTCCTAATGCACATACCAGAAGAGGCAATAAAACCGCTTCCATACTTAAATTCATAGGGCCATAAACAGTAATGGCAAGCGTCATGGCCGCTATTATGGAACCCACAAAAGATTCAAAAAGATCTGCTCCCATTCCGGCAACGTCACCCACATTATCCCCAACATTATCGGCTATCACACCGGCATTGCGCGGATCGTCTTCGGGTATCCCCGCTTCTACTTTCCCTACCAGGTCAGCACCTACGTCAGCCGCCTTGGTATAAATACCTCCACCTACACGTGCAAACAAAGCGATAGAGCTTGCTCCCAATGCATATCCATTAACCATTTCCGGATTGCCAATTACAATCATCAAAACGCCACCACCCAGCAATCCCAAGCCGGCTACCATCATACCCATTACGGTACCGCTGGAAAAAGCTATAGTCAGGGCAGGATTTATTCCTGTTCGTGCGGCCTGAGCAGTTCGCACATTTGCAATTGTAGCTACTCGCATACCAACAAAACCGGCTAACCCTGAAAAAATTGCCCCTACTACAAAACTATATGCCGTTTGCGGATTTATTAATGTCCATAAGACGACAAACAGAACTAACACAAATACAACCAGGTAAGTGTACTCCCTTTTTAAGAAAGTCATGGCGCCTTTTTGCACAGCTGCAGAAATATCCGCCATTTCTTTTGTTCCGGTTTCAGCTTTGCTAATGCGAAACCACAATAAAATAGCAAACAATAAACCTATCAAAGCAGCAACCGGAGCCCAATAAAATGATTCAGATATTTCGACCATACTAACTCCTCCTTTAGCAATATATTTTTATATATTATTTACTACATTACAATATATTAAAAATAAAGCTTACAAATACCTTCTAAATTCAAGTAAAATTTTTATAAAATTAAATATTATTAAATTTTTACATTATTACACCGGATAATCGCCCGTAAAACAAGCCTGACAAAGTTTTTCACCGGAAATGCCTACGGATTCAATCATTTTTTCCAAACTCAAAAAACCGATAGAATCAGCCTTAATAAGACGTGCTACTTCGTCGGATCCTTGAGAGGCAATAAGCTCACTGCTGGTAGGGGTGTTTATTCCATAATAACAGGAACTAATCACCGGGGGAGAGCTTATACGCATATGTACTTCAAGTGCGCCGGCCTGCCGAAGCATATTTACCAACTGCATACTGGTAGTGCCCCTCACAATAGAATCATCCACTATCACCACCCTTTTACCTTCCACAATACTTTTTACCGGATTAAGTTTAATACCCACTCCCAATTTTCTGGTTTCTGGAGCAGGCTGGATAAATGTTCTTCCTATATAGCGATTTTTAATGAGTCCCATTTCATAAGGCAGTCCCGATTCTTCCGCAAACCCTGACCCGGCTGATATGCTTGAATCGGGAACTCCTACGACGACATCCGCATTGACCGGATGTTCCCTGGCCAAATTTCGTCCCAATTCACGACGAACCAAATGGACATTTTTTCCACAAAGTTCACTATCAGGACGGGCAAAATAAATGAATTCAAAAATACAGAGAGCTTTACGCGGTGAAGGTGTTATACGGAAAGAACTTATCCAATTATCATTTATGGTTAACATTTCTCCCGGTTCAACATCACGCACAAATTCGGCGCCTAAAGTATTGAACGCACAAGTTTCTGAAGACAATATATACTCATTTTGGCCTATCCTGCCCAAAGAAAGTGGGCGGATACCCAGGGGATCTCTCAAGCCAATTACTTTATCACGGGTAAGAATAATAAAAGCATATCCGCCCCTTAATACCGGGACTACGTTTTTCAAGGCTTCTTCAATTTCCGGGCTTCCTTCCCGAGCCACAAAATGTGCCAATAATTCGCTGTCAGTGGTACTCTGAAAAATAGAACCTTGAGACTCCAACCCCTCTCTTAACTTATAATGATTTAAAAGATTTCCGTTATGAGCAATAGCCATTTCTCCGAAACGGTATCGGAATAAAAGCGGTTGGGTATTTTCAGGTTTTAAACCTTGCTCACCATAAGAATAACGCACATGGCCTATAACTTTGTTTCCTTGAAATATTTCATGCGTTCCTGTATCTTCAAAAACTTCCGATACCAGTCCCATTCCTTTTTTAATCCAGATATTATTTCCGTTACTGACGGCAATGCCTGCACTTTCTTGCCCTCGATGCTGCAGAGCATAGAGGGCAAAACAAGTTGTTTGCATATTATTTTCGCTATTTATCACTCCGCCGAAGAGACCACATTCATCACGCATCCGGTCATTACCGTAGCAATAACTTAATTTATTATTGCACATAGCAAACTCCTTTTCAGCATTTTTACCTGATATTTTACTCTAAGACTACAGCGAAACTTTTATGGAAAAAGGTTCCGCAAAGCCACGGGGACGGTTTCAACGCCTTCCCTTTGGCCTTCACTTTGCTACGGGATGCTCGAACCGTCTCCTTGGCACCGCTCATTCTGTTCAAAAAATACTAGTTCTCTTCTAAATATCGGCGAAAACCCTTTTCTTTTAATTTGCGATCTTTGCTTTCTACACCTTCAGCCAGTTCTATCCGGTAATTTCGATATTTTTGAAATAAATTATCATCATGCAGAGCCAATATTTGCACGGCCAATAATCCTGCATTAAAAGCTCCATTGATGGCAACAGTGGCTACCGGCATTCCTCGAGGCATCTGAACAATGGAATAAAGGGAATCTACCCCCCCCACACTGGATGTAAATATGGGGACTCCAATAACAGGAAGTGAAGTCATAGAAGCAATAACCCCCGGTAAATGGGCGGCGCCACCTGCTCCGGCAATAATAACTTTTTTCCCCTGAACTGCAGCATTTTGAGCAATTTCAGAAGTTTTTGAAGGATGACGATGAGCACTGGATATAGTTAATTCATAACCAACATCAAACTTTTCCAGTGCCAGCGCACTGTCTTGCATGACTGCTAAGTCTGAATCGCTTCCCATAATAATATCGACCAATTTCTTTGACATAAAATGCCCCCTTTATATTTATTCCCACTCGATGGTAGCCGGAGGTTTGGAAGTAATATCATAGACTACCCGGTTAACTTCTTCAATTTCTTCAATTATCCGGCGCGAAAGGCGATCAAGCACTTTATAGGGAAAAGGATACCATTCGGCAGTTATAGAATCCCGGCTGGTTACTGCCCTGAGTATGATCGGATACGCATAAGTGCGTTGGTCACCGCTTACTCCCACCGAACTAATTTGAGGTAAAACCGCAAAAAACTGCCACAATTCATGTGTCAATCCTTCATTTTTTATTTCTTCCTCAATAATAGCATTAGCCCGGCGGACAATATTGACCTTTTCCGGCGTGATTTCTCCCAGCACTCTTACTCCCAATCCCGGTCCGGGAAAAGGAGGCCTCCAAACCATTTCTGTCGGCAAATCCATGTATTCGGCCACCTGGCGAACTTCGTCTTTAAAAAGTTCTCGCACCGGTTCAATTAATTTCAAGCGCATCCTTTCCGGAAGGCCGCCCACATTATGGTGAGTCTTAATGGTTTCCCCCGCAGGGGAAAGGCTTTCTACTATATCAGGGTAAATGGTACCTTGCACTAAATAATCTACACCTTCAAAACGGCTGGCTTCTCTCTCAAAAACTTTTATAAAATGTTCACCGATAATACGCCGTTTTTCTTCAGGATCTACAATTTTTTTTAGTTTATTTAAAAATTCACTTCTGGCATCAACCGAAATTACATTTAACTTATACTTTTCTCGAAAAGTCCGGACAACCTGTTCAGGTTCCCCTTCCCTCATAAGGCCGTGGTCTACAAAAATACAAATTAACCTCTCCCCAATAGCCTGATAAACTAAAAGTGCAGAAACAGCAGAATCTATACCGCCACTTAGCCCACAAACCGCACGCGCTCCTTCCGGAAAACTGGCTTTGATTTTATCTATGGTTTGATGAACAAATGAGGCCGGGGTCCAGGTAGCCTCCAGTTTAGCTATATTGAACAGAAAGTGATGCAAAATCTCAATGTTATCTTCTTTTTCAGGGTATACAAGTGTAGCAAAAATATTTTGTTCCGGAGAAAAAAGGGTATATGGACTTCCATCTGTTCCCCTGCTCAAAACCTGATAACCCGGGGGCTCTTTTACAATCTGTAAAGCTTTTTCTACATTTTCTATGTGTTTCTCATCTTGATCTGATTTAAGTTGCAAAAATTCAGTTCCACCCCACAAACATTTCAATCCGTAGCCGATAACCATGAGAGGAACATTCATTTTAAAAATACCGGGATCTAAAAAATCTAAAACATCATCATCAATTATTCCCGGCCCTCCATTGATTATTAAAGCCTGAGGCTCTCTCTGTTTTATTTCTTCCAGAGAAACCGCACAAGGTAATATTTCACTGTACACCCGGGCCTCTCTGATTTGACGGGCAAGTAATTGTGTATATTTTCCACCCAGATCAATAACAAGCGCTTTTTGAAAATCCATATTTACTCCTATCTAAATTGTGCAGATATTTATAATCTATATTAATAAACATTCATTTTCCAAAATTGCATAGTTAACTTATTAACCAACATCATATAATTAAGTAAGCGTAACCTTATTTCCTTCTTATTTGAAACATTTTTAAAAAAAACTTACGTTAGAAAATAAATTACTTTAAAAGAAACAACATACAACGAAGCAAAACTTAGATACTTTAATTTTTTTTAGCTACTCAGGCACATATAAAGCTACCTTAGCTAAGTATTATCTCGGCCTGTGTAATTGCAAAGATTTTAATAAACTCTTTTAATAATAGTTAAAAGGACTCGGCATGAGAAATCCGAGCCCTTTTTTAATTTTTAGGGAGAATGTGGTATGGGAAAATAGCTTACATCATACCCATTCCGCCCATTCCACCCATTCCTCCCATGTCGCCGCCAGGCATGCCTGACTGAGATCCTTCTTCTTGTGGCTTATCAGCTACAACTCCTTCTGTAGTGAGGAACATAGCAGCTATGCTGGAAGCATTTTGGATAGCAGAGCGGACAACTTTTGCCGGATCCACAATTCCTTCTTTCATCATATCCACAATTTCACCGTTTATAGCATTGAAACCGATGCCCTGCTTTTCGGATTTCATTTTTTCTACAATTACTGATCCTTCCGCGCCGGAATTTTCGGCAATCATTTTCAGAGGTTCTTCCAGGGCTTTTCGGACTATTGCTAGACCGGTAAACTCATCACCTTTAAGTTCTTTTTCCATCTTATCCAAACCGGCAGCAATATTTAGATAAGCTACACCACCGCCGGAAACAAGCCCTTCTTCCACTGCCGCGCGGGTAGCAGAAAGGGCGTCTTCGATGCGAAGTTTTTTCTCTTTCATTTCTGTTTCTGTAGCCGCACCTACCTCAATAACTGCAACACCGCCTGCCAACTTAGCCAAACGTTCCTGTAGTTTTTCCCGATCAAAATCTGAGGTAGTATCTTCCATCTGGGTTCTTATTTGTTTAATCCGCTTTTCAATATCTTCAGAAGATCCATTACCATCCACAATAACCGTTTCTTCCTTACTTATGCGTACCTGACGCGCCCTACCTAGCATAGATATATCCACATTTTTCAATTCAATGCCCAAATCATCAGATGCCACCTGTCCACCGGTTAAAATAGCTATATCTTCCAACATTGCTTTACGACGGTCACCAAAGCCCGGTGCTTTTACTGCCACGCAAGTGAAAGTACCACGTAATTTATTAACCACCAATGTAGCCAGGGCTTCACCTTCCACTTCTTCAGCAATCAGCAGCAATTGCTTGCCTTGTTGTACTATTTTTTCTAATAAAGGAAGAATATCATGGACATTACCTATTTTTTGATCGGTTAATAAAATATAAGGATCATCCAGCACAGATTCCATCTTTTCGGTATCAGTTACCATGTAAGGAGAAATATAGCCGCGGTCGAATTGCATTCCTTCCACAACTTTTAAATCGGTAGTAAACCCTTTGGATTCTTCTATTGTAATTACACCATCTTTACCCACCTTTTCCATGGCATCTGCAATAAGTTCTCCAATAGTTTCATCATCAGCTGAAATAGCAGCTACTTGAGAAATAGCATCGCGCGTTTCTACCGGTTTGCTAAGTTTTTCCAGATCTTCAACTACAGCTTTCACTGCCTTCTCAATACCGCGCTTAAGAATCATAGGATTGGCACCGGCAGTAACATTTTTAAGCCCTTCCCGGATGATGGCTTGCGCTAATATTGCAGCTGTGGTAGTACCATCACCGGCAATGTCATTTGTTTTGGTAGCCACTTCTTTTACCAACTGTGCCCCTAAATTTTCTACCGGGTCTTCTAATTCAATTTCCCTGGCAATAGTTACCCCGTCGTTAATAATTTGCGGAGAACCAAACTTTTTATCAAGAACAACATTACGGCCTTTTGGGCCTAATGTTACTTTAACAGTATCTGCTAAAGCATTTACTCCCCTTTCCAGAGCACGGCGAGCCTCTTCTCTAAACAACAATTGTTTACTCATTTTCTATTACCTCCTTATTTTTTCTGGTAATGATATAACCTTATAAAGCCAGAACTTTCTTACTCAACCAGGGCTAAAATGTCGTCTTGACGTAAAATTAAATAATCTTCACCCTCTACTTTAATTTCCGTGCCGGCAAATTTTGAATAAAGCACTTTATCCCCTGCTTTAACTTCCATATTCAATTTAGTGCCATCATTTAATACCTTTCCACTCCCTACTGCAATTACCTCGCCTTCCTGCGGCCTTTCCTTCGCCTGATCAGGCAATACAATTCCACTGGCTGTTTTTTCTTCAGCTTCAATTACCTTTACAACTACCCGATCTCCCAGCGGTTTTAATTTCATTTTTTTAAACCTCCTTTTTTTTATTGTTAACTTGTATTGCTTGTCAGCACTCACCTCCACAGAGTGCTAATAGAATATTATTAAAAACTACCTTACTCTTCAACAGCTAATATTAGGCAATATAATAAATATATTGTAGTTATAATATAATATCTGCCTTATTGGCTCTTTTTCTTTAAATATCTCTTTATTTGAATTACTTTTTGGTTAAAAACATCCTAAACTGCAATTTATTATTTTAATTCCTAATTTATTACAAGCCTCTCCCACTTTTGATGGCTCGCAATCAAGCCTGGTTGCCAGTTTTAAAGCTTCGGAGCAAGATATACTGCTTTCCGCGACAACTTCTTTCACCTTTTCTTCAATATAGTTTATTTCCACATTATCACCCCCTTGTATGCTATAAGCAGCGACCAATTTGAATGTAAATTCTCAAATTAACTACTTGACTACATACCGCTGCTCTATTTTGCCCTAAATGGAATTCCTTATCTACCCAATCTATTATTTAGGATATTATTTAGTCTAACATATTTGTAGCAAGAATAATTTAATGATATTATTTTATCATTACAAGGGTTAAGGAGGCCTGTACGTTTACATGGACAATTCAAAAAAAGTAAGCATTCTGAAAGTAGATAAAACGCTCTATGAGTCTGTAAAAGAAATATTTGATAATCACGGAGGATTAAAGGCGCTTCTTCAAGGTCGAAAACGTGCTATCATTAAAATTAATGCGGTAAATTCACATCCCGAAACCTATACTAATCCAGCAGTGCTGGAAGCAGTAATCGGAAACTTACAGGATCAAGGAGTATCAGATATTCGCGTCGTAGAAAATTGTACTCAGGGTAATTTTACCCGCATGGTTTTCTCCATTACGGAGATAGGTGAGGTTTGCCGCCGCACGGGAGCCAAAGCAGTTTTTTTAGATGAGGGGCCTACCTGCGAAATAAAGCTTCCCGGAATTGATAAAACAGCCAGATTTAACCGGTGGCTAACTCAAGAATTAAACCCCGAAAAAAATACAAATGACGTTTTTTTTCTTAACCTGCCCAAATTAAAAACTCACTCCATGTCGGTGGTTACACTGGGGACAAAAAATCTACTGGGTTTAATGGATCAGCATGATCGTATGTATGATCACAATTATAATTTACACGATATGCTGGCTTCTTTGGGTCAATTATTTCCTCCTGATTTTACGATTATAGATGGCTTGAAGGTAGTTTTTCACGGTCACTATCCCCCGGCCAAGCTGCTCTCCAGATGCACTGAATCTCTTAACATTCTTGTTGGCGGACCGCATATGCTTGCTGTAGATCTGGTAGGGGCCAAAATTATGGGATACGAAGCCGGGGAAATAAAACATTTGTCCCTTGCCCAGGAAAAACTGGGGCCTTGTGACCTGGAAAATATTCAAATTGAAGGGGATATTTCCACTTTTAAAACCAGGTATCCACATACATTTTTGCCCGAATTCCCTGAAGATGTTGCAATTTATAAAGGTTTAGAGCAGTGTTGCCCCGAAGGTTGTTACAGTAATACCATGGCTTTATTGCAGCTTCTTTATCTTGATCATAACGGAAAAGGCGGATTTAATATTCTCATGGGAAAGGGTTTTACAGCTGAAACTCTCGAGCAAATCAAACCACCGCTTTTACTGGCTGGCGACTGCGCTATCAATGAAGCTAAAAATTATTTACAAGAAAAACATGGTTCCGGATATATTTGGGAAACTCCCGCATGCAACGACCTCTGTTCAACTATTAAGGCTTTGTCTTCAATGATGAAGGTAAAAACAACTCAAATGGTACCACTTCATCCCATCAAGAGTTTTTATCTGCTGGCAATAGCCAGGATAAAAGGCAGTAGAGCCCGAGTGCCCATTTAAAAACATGCTATGTTTTTTATTGATTGAGCTTATCACCTAAAATATATCTCTGAAATACCCTCTTTTCAATTAAATTAAACATATTTGCTTTATAACAAAGGAATAAAATAATACCTGGCGAATAAAATTTAACGAAGATAAATATTAACTTGCAATCAAAAGGCAAAAGGGCATTTTCATGTTAGTGGAAAACTATAAAGAAGCAATAAAAAATCTGTTTTTTAAACTGCTGCAGGGCTCTTTTATTGGAATATCTTTGGTATTGCCCGGCATGAGCGGCGGGACAGCTTTAATAATCCTGGGGCTTTATAGAAATTTTCTCAAAGATATATCGGAGCTAAACATAAAAAGGTATATTATTATTGGTGTGGGAATAGCCGTGGGAGTTTTAGTGTGCGCTTTGTTTATCACCCGTTTACTAGATTACTATCCTGATTTACTGGTATCCTTCCTTATGGGGATGCTTATTGCTTCAATTAGAATTGTCTTTGCTCCTTTAAGGAGAGATCAATTACGCATCTTCTACCTGTTATTTGCCGGGATAGGGTTTGCAGCCGCTTGGACTGTAGTAGGTGAGCCCATTGCCCAGGTCCCGGATACGCCGGATGAGTCAATCTTTATGTTTTTTACAGGCGGAGTACTCACCAGTGCTACTATGCTGCTTCCTGGCGTATCAGGCAGTTCCATACTTATAATAATAAATTTATATGATAATCTTTTGCAAGCCGTTGTTAACTTTGAAATTTGGCCCAGTTTAGTTTTTTTCGTTCTAGGCTTAGGAATAGGGGTTATTCTTTTCGCCCGTCTCATCCTAAGTCTTTATAATCGTTTCCAGGGAGCTGTATCTTTTTTACTAGCCGGCTTATTATTGGGTTCAACTAAAGCTTTGATCCCCGGTTCATTTGGACCGGGTGTTGTAATTTTTGCTATCGCCGGCTTTTTAATTATTTTCATGTTGACCGGGAAAAAAACTGCCCCTTAACATAATCTTCATAAAAAGTTTCCTATTCTTTTTTTAAACACAATTTTTTTCTTCTTAATAAAACTACCCGCTCTTTTCCAAGCAGCGGGCAGTTATCTATTGAAGCGTAATTATCAAATCCGTTATCGTAAAATATAATCAGTCTTTTCCCAAAATAGCTACACTGCAAATATTTTGGGTAGGGATACCTCCTAAATTATGAGTTAGCCCTTTTTTAGCTCCTTTTACCAGCCTTTCTTCAGGCCACCTTTGCAGGAGTTGATTATATACTTCATAAATCATCCGTAAACCTGAAGCGCCGATAGGATGCCCAAAACACTTCAATCCGCCGTCTGTCTGACAGGGAACCTCACCATCCAAATCGTAGAAACCGTTTAATACATCTTCCGGAGCCTGGCCCGGGGGTGAAATATGCAAATCTTCCATAGTGACCATTTCTGTGATGGAAAAACAGTCGTGCACTTCCATCAAGTCGATTTCTTCCCGCGGATTTTCTATGCCAGCTTCTTCGTATGCCTTGCGAGAGGCAATACGGGTAGTAAAAGTCCCGGCTCCGTCCCATTCGTTATACATTGATTCTTCTCCTGAACTGACTGAAATCTGAAGAGATTTTACTTTTACAATATCTTGATTGGGTTTCATTTTAGCTGCAATTTCCGGTGTGGTAATAATGGCCATAGCTGATCCATCACTTACACCACAGCAATCAAATAAACCTAATGGATATGCGACATACGGTGAACCCATAATCTGTTCTTTGCTTACCGGCCTTCTCAAGTGTGCCCGCGGATTCATTGCTCCATTCTGGTGGCTTTTCCAGGAAATGTGAGTAATAGCTTCTTTAATTTTGTCCATGGGAATATCATACTTGGCGGCATAACCAGTTGCCAGTTGGGCAAAAAAGCCGGGTGCAGTAGCATTTGGACCGATTAAACTGGCAAATTGCCCAAAAATTGGTGAATCCGGTAATCCACCGTAGCCGGTATCTTTTAGTTTTTCAATTCCCACTGCCAGCACCAAATCATAAGCGCCCGCTGCCACTGCATAACTGGCATTCCTAAAAGCTTCGGTGCCGGATGCGCAAAAGTTATCCACCCGAGTTACACCGATCATGGGTAAATGCAGGGCTCCGCTCAGATAATAACCCCCTTTGCCGATATTGATTTCATCAAGGTGATTACCTACCCATGCTGCCTGAATGTCATTTTTTACTATTCCTGCATCTTCAAGGCATTCCTGGAATGCTTCCAGAAGCAAATCACTGGAGTTTTTTTCCCAGTGTTCATCAAATTTGGTGCAACCCATACCCAGGATGGCAACTTTATCTCTAATCCCTTCGGCCATTCTAAGACACCTCCCCGCTAGCCGGGACCGCTTTCCAAAAATAGAAAGTAGTATCCCTCTTTTCATCATACAACTTAATGCGCAAACTAAAATTGACCTCTTTTCCTACTGCTAAATCATCAAGGCTGCAATCTGTAAAATCCATTAAAGCTCGACCTCCGCCATTTATATCTATGTTGCCGTAAATAGCCGGAGGGTTAATTGAAGAGGCAAGCATGTCGGAAGTATAACTAAAAATTTTCCCGCCTTTGCCGGCAAGATAAACAGGTTCAAAATCATCTATGGCTCCACATTCAGGATTAACACAAACTCGCTGGGGCGGATATTGTTGAGTGCCACAGCTATTGCATTTTACCCCTTGCAATCCTTGAATCCCTTTACGGTTTCTCCAAACTAACGACCAACGGGTTAATTTATCTTCCTCACCCCGCATTCCGACGTCAGCTGGAGCCATGCCCCTCCATATTAAGTATTTAGTATACTTATCCAGTTCAGCACGGCGTGATAAGCAAGCACTCACCTTAGAGCGATTGTTTAGCTTCTTAATGTTTTCGGTAACCTCAAAATAAAGAGCATCATATCCATTACCATAACCGATTAGCAAAAGCTTTTCGCCCGGTTCGGCATTTTCCAATGCACTGGCAAGCATCAATAGAGAGTGGGCGGCACCGCTGTCACCAACAACTGTTTGCAGATCATCCTGAATTTTATCCGCCTCCACTCCCATTTTCTTATTAATCTTCTTCCGGGCTCCAGGATAACAACAAGGATAAATAATCTTGGAAAAATCATCCGGTGTCAGGTTGTACTTGCGGCAAATACCTTCAATTGCCTCGGGAATGAAAGATTCATACCCTAAGTCTCTCACCCAGCGTTCTTCCCATTGACGATCATACTTAGAATTAGCTCCTCGCAGGTGATCCACAAAATCATAGGACGCTGAATAAGACCCTTTATACTCAGCTACCACATCTTTATCGCTAACCAGAAAAGCAGCTGCAGCATCACCGAAAAACATTTCCTGGACCGACCCCATTTTACCCAGCCGGCAATCTGATGCAGAAACCAATATATTGCTGTTACCATGAAAACCCACATGTTCAACAGCAGAAAGCAGTGCAGAAGTCCCCGACTTTAAAGAACCTGCAAAATCGGCAGTTCTGATTCCATCTTCCAGGCAAAGCGCCCCGGCAACTATATTGGCATTCTGGCGCTCCTTAAAAGGTGCGGTGGTGGTTGCCAGATATACCCCGTCAATTTCTCTCCGATCAAAATCCTCCAGGCAGTCAATTCCTGCTGCTGATGCCATGGTAATAGAATCTTCATCAAAATTAGCTACTGCTTTTTCACCAGCAGCATTCATCATGGTAGCCGGGTTAAGCCACCCCATAGCGCCAAAAACAGTCATGCGATCCATGCGATAACGGGGTACATATCCTCCATAAAGACTTATGCCTATCATACTTTTATAACCTCCCCTCTCTTCCTAACAAACACACAGCTAATTTAAAAAAAATTTATACTAAACATTTAACCAGAAAGCCGAATTTGCTAGGCAATATTCCTCTCTCTCCTTGGTCTTACACCTGGTAGCCCTTGTAGCAAAACCAAAAAGCGTAATCCTTGCAGAATAGGCTTATCAAATCCTCCCATAGCAGCAAAAGCCGGGTCTATATGCAGAGTATTATAATCACCTGACAATCGATAAATCGCTGCTTGTTGAGGCAAAATTTGATTTTCTTCCACAAAAGGATCAATTGGCATTCTCAACAATCTCCTTTAAAATTGTTACTCACTTCGCCTTTATCAAGCGAAGCGAGTAAGCACTTTGGTACTTTGAGCCGTTACCGAATCGAACTCATTGCCACCTTCTACATTCATAATATCATCTAAATTATCTACTACATTTTCTAACGTAAGATCGGCTTCAACATCAAAAAATACGCCCGGACCTTCCATTATTGCTATACGGCTAAAGTAACCACCGCCTGCCGAGAAAATTTCTCCACTCACGTTACATTGATCCGAACACAGCCATCCTACTATGGGGGCAACATATTCAGGCTTTAATTTTTCAACAATATCTGGGGGGAATACGGTAGCGGTTAACCGTGTTCCGGCTACAGGAACAATCGTGTTGGCCAGGATATTATACTTGGCGCCTTCTTGCTTTACGCTTCTCATTAACCCGGCAATGCCCATTTTGGCCGCGCCGTAATTTGTTTGTCCAAAATTACCGTATACACCTGCCCCGGAGGAAGTTCCAATAACCCTTCCATAATTATTTTCTCGCAGATGCGGCAGCGCCGCTTTGGTGCAGAAATATGTGCCATCCATATGTACAGCCATCACCTTTTTATAATCTTCCTCTTCCATTTTCATCATGCTTTTATCCCGCAAAATACCGGCATTGTTGATTAATATATCCAATTTTCCATAAGAATCAATTGCAGTTTTGATAATGTTTTGCGCCCCTTCCCAATCTGATACACTGTCATAGTTAGCTACTGCTTCTCCTCCATTAGATTTAATCTCATCAACTACCTGTTGGGCCGGCGTCGCATCAGAGCCGGTCCCATCAAATGATCCTCCCAGATCATTAACTACAACTTTCGCTCCTCTAGAAGCAAGCATCAATGCATAGGCTCTTCCCAGTCCTCCTCCGGCACCTGTTACTACTGCAACCCTACCATCAAAACTGATTTCCGCCATAATCATTTCTCCTTTCATTTTTTATTTAAAACTTAAATAAATTTATGAAATAAACAATTTACCCAAAACTGTAATGGTATAAACAAAACTTCTTTTCTAATCAGAAAATATTCGATTTTTAAAAAATCTAATATTTACAAATTTAATTCTATGTTTAATACCATCTTCCTGCTATAACAATTTAAAAACTTGATCATAAGCCGGTTAACCTTATAATTTGTCCTCAAAGACTGTATTGCTGAAACTAAATTAGGAAATTTTTTATTCAACATAATTTAAAAACCCCGGCCTCCTACTAATACCGGGGTTCATCAATTATTAATTTAAAGGTATTCTACATAAATTACGCCAGCAAAACTATCCTCTAAGTCTCTCTTTTTTTAATATCGTCCAAGAGTTCGCCGCCTACCCCCACATTTTCCGGGGAACTTGACTGCAGGTAAACCACAAAACCTGATTTCTTAATTCCGGTCAATTCACTGGCTTTTTGGGTAAATGATTTTATTAATTCTTTCTTCTTTTCCCTACTTAATTCCGGTCCATAAAAAAATATGGTAGGCATTTTAAAATACCTCCTTACCCTCTATTATTCCTTTTCCCCTTACTTCGTAAAAATTACTGCGATTTTTTAATCGTTTCATGAGTTACATGTACCGCTTCATGGCCAACATCTCCCCCCGCGCCGGGAGCAGAAATTGAATCACCTACTAAAAACAGATTATCCACCCCGGGAACTTCCGCAGAAGGGCGTTTTTCTTTAATTTGATTCACATTAACTTCAGTGCCGTCAACCACGGGCAAATATAAAGTGCGTTGCCATTCTATAGCATTTTCCAGGCGGGGGAAAAAGTTAAACAGTTTATTTTCCAGATATTGATGTTGTTTTTTAGCCCATTGTTTTTCTTTAACCTTTTTGTTATCCACCGGCTGCAGCCAGGTTAATAACTGCTTACCTTCCGGCGCCAAAGATGGATCTATATTAGAAGTAAACATACCAAAGGATTTTGGCTCATACATATAACAAAGTCCATCAAGATCCGAAATCTTTTCTTTTAAGCCATAATCAAGGACTATTCCGGCAGTTGGGTTGTTGTGCTTGCATTTTTCCACATATTCATTGGGCACTCTATCCGGCAAGTAAGAAGGCAACTCAAAAGAAGGCATGGAGAGAACAACTTTTTCTCCGGGAATAAATTCATCTTCTACATATACCCCTGTTACTTTATTACCCTCGGTATTCAGCCTTGTTACCGTTGACTTTAATCTAACTTCCCCTTGTTCTTCAATCTTATTTTTGAAAAGTTCTATTAGAGGCTGCCACCCTCCCCGGGGATACATAACAGAAATACCGGATTGCAAAACCTTTTGCATATTAGCAAACATCTCTCCCACGGATGCTCTTTCGATAAAAGGACAGACCATCATAGAAGCACTGACAAGATGAAAATAGCGCCTGAGACCGCCTTTAACATTATTTTCATCAAGCCATTGTTTAACGCTTTTTTCCTTTAATTCCTCGCTAAATGCACCTCTTCTGATTTTTCCTATTAATTGCGCTGCTTTAATTTTTTCTCTGGTAGTAAAAAAACGGCTGGTTAGAAAAGCTTTCTTTCCGGTGGGAAATACTTTTATTTTTCCATCTTCATCTAATACCCAGGAAGTACCCAGAGGAGCATATTCAATTTCATGTCCCAGCTGCCTGCAGGTGTGAGAGATAGAACTTTCAGGCCCAAAACGTATTAAATGTATACCGTAATCAACAAGAAAATCATTTTTATTGATTACCACAGCCCTTCCCCCTAATCTGGGGCTCTTTTCCAGCACTAACACCTTTTCCCCGTCATTGGCAAGCAGTGCCCCTAACTGCAGGCCAGTAATGCCACCTCCAACAATAATAGTGTTAACCATGTTTTTAACTCCTCTCGCCGTTAATTTAATTCGAAACAAATCAATAAGTATAAAATCCCCGGCCAGATTTTTTCCCCAGCAGACCGGCATTAACATAGCGCTTTAACAAAGGACAAGGGCGAAACTTGGGATCACCATATCCTTTATGTAGAACTTCTAAAATATATAGACATGTATCCAGTCCGATAAGATCAGCCAGCGCTAAAGGCCCCATAGGGTGGTTCATTCCCAATTTCATCACCTGATCCACCCCTTCAGGTTCGGCAATACCCTCATAAACGCAAAAAATTGCTTCATTAATCATAGGCATAAGCACCCTGTTTGAAACAAAGCCGGGAAAATCATTCACAACTACAGGAGTTTTCCCCATATTATTAGCTGTTTCATAGGTAAATTCTACTACATCATCTTCAGTTAATTGACCACTAATTATTTCCACCAAAGGCATAATGGGCACCGGATTCATAAAATGCATGCCAATAAACTTTTCCGGGCGTTTGGTATGAGCGGCAATTTCAGTTATTGGCAATGATGACGTATTGGTAGCAAATATAGTTTCTTTTGGGAAAATGGTATCAATCTCAGTAAAAAGTTTTGCCTTAACGTTCATATCTTCTACAGCGGCTTCAATTACAAAACCAGCTTTATTTGCCAGTTCTAGAGATTCTACGCAATTTAACCTTGACAATGCAACTTCTTTTTCATGCAGAGATAATTTGCCCTTTTCTGTTTGTCGATCCAAATTTTTAATAACGGCAGCTTTCCCTTTTTCTAATGCTTCGCTATCAATATCATAAAGATATACACTGTATCCTGACTGCGCAGCTACCTGAGCAATACCACTTCCCATTTGCCCTGCGCCGACCACTAAAATTATGTCCACCTGCATTGCTGCGTTCCTCCTTCGTATAAACAAGCAAAAACGTCACAATCTTTAGAGTTAATACACTTGCTAATGCAAATCTTCCCAGTCAGATTTATCAAAAACCACATCATCGGGATCAATCGTAAACTCTACTAGTTTCATAGTTATAAAAATAGGTGCATCCCATCGTAAGGCTAAAGCTATAGCGTCACTGGGCCTGGAATCTATAACCCTGATTTCACCACCTTGTTCCAGGTAAATATCAGCATAATAAGTTCCTTCCGTTGATATATCTTTAATTACTACTTTTTCAATTCTCCCTTCCAGTTTATCACAGCAAGATTTAATCAGGTCATGAGTTAAAGGCCTTGCTTCAAATTCCCCTTGCATAGGCATAGCAATAGCCTGAGCCTCAGCAGGGCCAATCCATATTGGTAGCACTTTTGTATCTTCTTTATCAGATAACAATACAATATGGCTTTTATTTTGGTCCATCGCTACAAATTTTACATTTACTTCCACTAAGGAACTCAATATTTCCGGCCTCCTTTCCCCCATCAAAAAAAAATAATCTGGGTAACTTTATTTCTTTAGGGTATTATACTGCTAATATCTAATTATGTTCAATAGACTGCCTTCCTAAAAATCTCCATTAATTATGCAAATACTCAAATACAGGTTCATATACGGGCTTATCCGGACAGGCGCGCTAAGTTTTTTTCAAAAACAGAGAGATCGTGCTCACTGCGTAATACAAAACGAATTCTTTTTACATTTTGCAGGTTCTTGACCATTTTAATTGCGGTATCAATGGCTATCTCAACCGCTTCTTCCAAAGGGTAACCAAATGCTCCAGTAGAAATTGCCGGAAAAGCAATTGAACTAATTTTGTTATCTTCAGCCACCTTAAGTGAATTCTGATAACACTTTGCCAATAATTCATGTGCCGGCTTATCTTTTCCATAAACCGGTCCTAAACAATGGATTACATATTGGTTAGGCAAATTGTACGCTCCGGTTATTACCGCTTCACCCGGTTTTATGGGAGCTAAAGGCTTGCATTCCTTTTCCAGTTCCGGCCCTGCCGCCCTATGAATAGCTCCGGCTACACCTCCACCGGGAGCCAGCTGCGCATTAGCGGCATTAACTACTGCATCCATATCATCTTGAGCTACAATATCACCTTGCACACATTCCAATATTACCCCCGATATTTCTTTAAGCACAAATACCGCCCCCTTTAACTAATTTAAAAAAGTTAAATCTATACTAAATATTAGGTAAAACACTTGCCCAATATCTTAACCGGCTTCTTTCCGGACTTTATTGCGCATTTCATCTAATAATACCACCTCATTTTCCAAACGGGACTTTTCAGCAGCAAAAGCCATAAAGTGGCTTTCCAAAGATGTTTTGCCCGAGGTAAGCACTGCACTGTTATCAGTTTTCCCGCTTTGTAAGGAATCTGCTATGGCTTTCATTATACCGTCATCTCCGCCCATGTGTCCGCTTAAATCCAAATCCACATTTAACAACACCTTTTTGCGAACCTGATAATGATCATACAAATGTATTTGCTGGTCTTCGATGGAAAATTTGCCCCAAAGTGTTCCCCGGGAACCTTCCACCCGGATCCATCTTCCTTCATAAGAAGCCATTCCATGCACCCTTAAAGAAGCAGTAATGCCATTTTTAAATTCAATATTTACCACCTGATTATCACAAACGTCATTGTCACAGTAAAAAACACATCTTCCATACGGACCGTCTTTTATTGCTCGATATTTGCTTTCTTCAGTGTTATCATCTGTAATAGCTGAAACAGGCCACAAATTACGATTGGCCAATATTCGTAACGGTGGATAAAATAAGCCCATAAAACTAACTGCCATGGGATGATGCAATGCAAGCCAGGCAATTATCCTCTTGTATAAATATTTCGACCGCATGCCTATCTGTAAAACAGGTTCGGCTTGCAAGTAGACTCGCGGTGCATACCATTGGCAAGTGTTTGCTACCGCGCAACCTTCCATGCATCTCGCAGTTGCCCCTGGGGGAGCATTCTCAGAACGGTAAAAACTTAAATTACCAAAAGAAGATATCTTTTCTGCCTCAGAATCTGCAAGCCAGTATAGGATGTCTAAATCGTGAGATGTTTTAGCCAGTACTAAAGGACTGGATTTTTCACAGCAACTCCATTTTCCCCGCACATAAGAATGAGCAAAATGCCAGTAAGAAATATTTTCACTATGCTCGATATTAATAATCTCACCTATTTCCCCTTCTTGAAGTGCTTTTTTAATAGTTGCAAAAAAAGGAGTATAGCGAAGCACATGTGCAATCCAAAGTTGTTTGCCAGTTTCTTCAGCTTTTTTACTAATGCGGTAACATTCTTCTTGAGTAGTAGCCATAGGTTTTTCCAGCATCACATGATAACCCAAATCCAGGGCTTTTAAGGCAGGACCGGTGTGCATTTGATCTTGAGTTGCTATCACGCATAAATCGGCCATTTTTTTTTGCGCAAGTATGTTTTCCCAAGACTTATATACTTTATTTTCAGCGATACCATGCTCTTCTGCAAATTGATTCCTTCTGATTTCATTTGGATCAGCCACTGCCACAAAATTCATTTTATCTTTATTTTGAAGTGCCCAGTTACCATAAGCGCCTCTACCTCTACCGCCTGCACCTATTAATATTGCAGTGACCATAAATGGCTCTCCTTCCTTAACTCTTATTTCTTACAAATTTGCATCAATGCCAACTTGTTTAATTGATATTATCTTTTATTAACAAGTATAAAAAATATAGCAGCAAAAGTAAAGCTGATTACTTATATCAGTGTATCACCGTGGGAAAAATAGTTTTGATATTTTAATCTGCTACCTATTAAATTAGAAATCTGGAACCAGTTCCATCATAAATATAAATAAAAACATTTATAATGTAAGTTATTTTGATTAAAAAAACCTTTTATGTTAATATTGTAGAGTAAGAATAAGTTTGTTTCATTGAATAAAACTCTTAGTTAGTTTTAAAAAAGCTAATCATTTCTTGATGTTAAGGAGAAATATCATCAATGAAGCTCACACGAGCAGCTGTGAAGCGTCCTATAGCAACTTGTGCAATTCTAGTTGTGGTTTTAGTTATAGGAACAGTTTCTTTAATACAATCTCCACTTGACCTTCTGCCCGACATAGATCCACCGGTGCTGGCAGTAGTAACTGTTTTTCCGGGAAGCGCGCCTCAAGAAACATTAGATCTGGTAACCGAGCCAATTGAGGATGCATCTTCCACAGTCAGCGGCATTAATAACATATATTCTATTTCTCAGGAAAGCGTCTCCATTGTCATCCTCCAATTTAGCTGGGGCACTAATGTGAGTACTCTGCGTGATAACTTGGACACTCAATTGGATATCGTATCTCTGCCAGAAGGGGTTTACGACACTATGATCATTGAGTTCGATCCTACCTTAATGCCCATTATGTCAATTGCTCTTAGTGGCATGGAAGATTTAAGCTCCCTTAGCTACGAAGCCGAAAACACTATAGTCCCACGTTTGCAAGCGTTACCGGGAGTAGCTACTGTGGGCACTCGAGGAACAGTGCAAGAAGATGTATTTGTCCACCTTTCTCCGGAAAAAGTAGAAGAAAAAAATATTTCCTTTGAGATGCTCTCAAACATAATTTTGGCCAGCTTACAGGATGTTCCGGCAGGTATTAGAGATATTGACGACAAAAGTATGAGGCTAAGGTTTGTGGGAAGATCGCCGGATGTGGAAATGGTGGAAAACCTGGTGGTAGGTTTTGACATGGATGAAGAAGCTCTCAAAAGGATGGTAGGGGAACACATAGACATTGACTTAAATGCATACCTCGCTTCTGCTTTTGATGAAGCCGAAGCCAGAGAACCAATAGATATTCCTATGAGAACAATTACGTTGGATGATGTCTTGGATGATATTGAAGTAGACGAAGAAGAAGCTCAATTAATATTTACCTTTCCAACTGACGGAGAATACGGTTCCCCCATCGAGTTACTTGCTCTAGTAGCAAATAATACCGATGATGAAATACTTACTTACCAGGAATGGGAAGTATACGCCGCTCTGGCTGCAGAATTCGATGAAGAAGGAGATGCTGCTATAGAAGATTTTAATGAAGAAGAAATATACGCTGTAGAAGAAGAATTCCCCATTGATGAAGATCTATCGGCGGTGCCAAACATACCTTATCCCGGAGAAGAACCGGGCCAGGTAATCATACCTTTGTCAGATGACTACTCAGATATCACTGCAGAAGAGTTAGGTGATATTGGGCTTTATGAAGTTCCGGATATAGATCAATGGACTGCCCAAATAGAACAAACTATCACCGGTGAACTTGATGAAGCCTCTCAGGTAATAGAGGAAGCCATTGTTGATCTGGCTGTTGCTTATATAATGTCGCAAGCGGGCATGAGTTCAGATGGAGGCATGGGCTTTGAAGAAGAGATGGACGATTTGCCTCTTATCCCCATTACTCTTAATTCGATTGCAGAGGTAGGAATTGACACACATGAACAAAATACTATTACACGCATCAACAAAAATCCCAGCATCAATATATCTGTCCAGAAAGAAGGAGACGCTAACACCGTGGCTGTGGCCAGAGATGTCCGCAGCACCATGGAGGAAATTGCGGATGATTTCCGCGACGGCAATACTGCCAGAGCAACTGCAAGTGCTGCCGGCGACAGCGAAGAATTATTTTTCAATTACCCTTTGGACCAGGGAAGAGAAATTGAAATTGCATTAATGGATTTAGCCTGGTCGCTACTCGGGGGAGCTTTCCTGGCTATAGTAGTCCTTATTTTCTTCCTGAAAAACTGGCGCACTACTTTAATAATCGGTTTATCTATTCCCACCGCTATTATTTTTACTTTCAGTATATTATATTTCACGGATATGACCATCAACCTCATGACTTTAGGTGGGTTGGCTTTAGCAGCGGGATTACTGGTTGATAACGCTATTGTTGTCAGTGAAAACGTTTATCGACATATGCAAATGGGCAAACCCCCTGCCCAGTCGTCTATTGATGGTGCCAGCGAAGTAGCTGCAGCTATTACCGCTTCTACCCTTACTACTTTAAGTGTATTTTTTCCCGTGGTATTCCTTACCGGAATTGCCGGCGAGCTTTTCTGGGAGTTCGCCGTAGTAGTAAGTTGCGCTCTTTTTGCCTCACTGGTCATTGCGCTTACAGTTATTCCCATGTTATCTTCATTATTCCTGCGTCTAAGTCAATCTCAAAAACAACCTCCCCAACGTCAAAATTACCGTTTCGCTTTAAATAAAGCAGTAAAATACCGTTGGCTGGTCATTTTGGCTGCTATCTTCTTTTTATTTGGTGGGGTTTATACCTTCCAAACATTAGGCACAGACCTTTTCCCTGTTCCGGAAGAATCTTCATTTAGTATAGATATTAACTTGCCCCCTGGCACCACTCTTTCTAGTACAGATTCTTATGTCCAAGAGCTGGAAGATATTCTGGAAAAACATGAAGAAAAATTTGAATTCTTTTCCACGGAAATCGGCGATGCCGGCTTTATGGGCCTTGGTATGGGGATGGATGCCGGAGAATCCAATCGGGCAAGCATCAGAGTTAGGTTGGAAGATGATTACGTTGGAGAAATGACAGAAATAATTGAGGAAGTAAGAGGTGAAGCAAAAAATATTTCTGACGAAGCAGAACTTTCTTTTAACCGGGAAACAATTCTTGATGTGTCAGGTATGTCAATGAACTTGGAACTTGACGTTATCGGAGATTCTGTAGAAAAAGTCACTGAGATTTCTGCAGAAGCAGTAGAATTACTTTCAGAAGTTGACATCTTAAGCGACATCAAATCACTTATGGATGATGACCGGCCAGAACTCCATATCAACGTGGATCAAAGAAAAGCTTTGGAAAGAGGTGTAACCACCGCCCAGGCGGCTATGACAATCCGGCAAGCCCTTGAAGGAAAAGATGTAGCCCGCCTTCAAACTGAAGATAGAATATATGATATAATATTGGGTTATCATAAAGATGAACTATCTACCCTCGATGATATTAGAAATCTGGGTGTTTACTCCGAAATGATGGGATATGTCCCCATTAAAGAAATTGCCGATATTAGAGAATCTTTTGGCCCCTTGAGCATCCCTCGCCAGAATCAGCAGACTATCGGCCAGATTCAGGCTAACTTTCACGGAGTAGACCTTGATACAGCATCCAGTGAAGCTATGCAAGCCCTGGAAGAACTTGAAAAACCGGAAGGTTATCACATAGAACCCAGCGGAGCTTTTGACATGATGGTAGAAGCATTTGATGAATTGGAGCTGGTTTTAATCATCGCAGCTATTTTGGTTTACCTGGTGATGGCTGCTCAGTTTGAATCTCTTTTACATCCCTTTATTATTATTTGCAGTTTACCGCTCGCTTTCACCGGGGCTATTTTAGCTTTGATTGTTACCGGTAATAACTTGAGTATACCGGCTATGATCGGCATTATCGTCCTTGCAGGCATTTTAGTAAACGATAGTATAATTATGGTGGATCTTATTAATCAATACAGGCGTATTCATGGTTATCCCCTGAAAAAAGCGATCATTGAAGGTGCAACCGCCAGAATGAGACCCATTATCATGGTTACTATTACCACCATTCTGGGATTAACCCCCCTTGCTTTCGGAATAGGTGAAGGCGCTGAACTTCAAGCACCCATGGCTATTACTGTTATCGGCGGTCAGATTACCGGTACCATTTTACTTTTAGTGGTTGTGCCGGCTATTTACTTCACCCTTACCAGATCTAATAATAAAGGAAACAACAATCCCGATGATCCAAATGCTCCTAACACCAAAAGTGATATTAATAATCCTTCTCCCGGAAAAAAAGATGGAGTTCCTTCATTCGAGCAAAACATAGAAGCACTTTCGCCGCAGCAAAACCAGGAAAATATATTATCTTTTGAGCAAAATATGGAAAGACTTTCTCCCAAACAGAGGTTGGAATTTTTATTTAACCACAATCCAGGATATATTGATGAGGAAATTAAAGACGACTATAATAATTTAGAAGAACTTTTCCCCCGGCAATACGGTGATAATATTTCATCTTTCGAGCAAAACATAGAAGAACTTTCTCCCAAACAGAAGTTGGAATATTTAATGGATGATTCACCTGAAAAAGGCAATTCAAGCAAAACATCTCCTAAGAACAAGATGAATATTATAATACAACCTCGTTAATATTATTTCTTCTGCAATAATACATTAACTTTTTATGATCGTTCTATCATATAATCAAAGACACTCCCGCTACAAGAAGCAAAATATAAACAAAAAGGCGAAACATTTTTTCATCAATGCGTTCGTGTAAAAACTCCCCTACACCAATCCCCAAAAAAAGCGTGGGTAAAAGAGCTGCGCTCATAGTTAAAGTTTCCGCAGTCAATTTTCCTGTTGCCACAAAATTAAGCATGAGAACTACAGTAAGAATAAGCCAAAGACCGGATAAAGTGCTACGAAAAACCCTTTTATTTGTAAATTGTTTGCTGGCATAATAAACTACTAAGGGCCCACCGGAAGCATAAATGCCGTGGACTATCCCTCCAGCAATTAACCAGGGTGCTGACTGATAGGCATTAAGAGGTTTTATGTTATTTTCTCCTCTGCGAAAATAATAATAGATCAGCTCAAAAACAGAAATAAATATAACGAAAATACCAAAACCGGTTTTCAGTAGTTCTTGATGCCCTAAATTAAAGATAAGCAAT
>PUKQ01000119.1 GCA_003550565.1 Syntrophomonadaceae bacterium | reverse complement strand
GGCCCCCTGCCGGGTAAGAGAAAATCGCGACGGAGCCTTATACAGCCTTGTTTATGGTAACCCGGCACTGGTGCAGGAAGACCCGGTAGAACGAAAACCATTTTTTCATGTACTGCCGGGCACGAGAGCTCTCTCTGTTTCCACTGCCGGGTGTAACCTTTATTGTAAATTCTGCGAAGTCTGGGACATGGCCCTGGTTAAACCGGAAGAATTACATGCCTATGAGATGCCCCCGGAAAAAGTGCTCCAGCATGCTAAAACGGGTGGGGTGGAAGCAATAAGCTATGCTTTTGGAGAACCGGTAATCTACTATGAGTACGTTACCTCGGTAGCCAAACAGGCTAAAGACGCCGGCTTGCTTAATTTAATGCATACAGCAGCTTATATAAATCCTGATCCTTTAAAGGAAATTCTCCCCCTAATGGATGCTGTAAATGTAGACCTGAAAGGTTTTGAGGAAGATTTTTACCGTGAATACGTGGGCGGCGAACTGAAAACCATTCTCTCAAATCTCAAAATAATCCGGGAAATGGGAGTTCACCTGGAAATTACCAACATAGTAATTCCCTCCCTCAACGATGATCCGGAAAAAATCGGCCGGATGTGTGAGTGGATCCGGGACGAACTGGGAACAGAGGTGCCCCTTCACTTTGTGCGTTTTTACCCCCTTTACCGACTTTCTGCCCTGCCAAGGACACCCGTTTCCACCATGGATGAAGTCCGAAATACCGCTCTGGAGTCGGGACTCAAGTACGTTTATGTCTCGCGGGTAACGGGCCATGATGGCGAAAACACTTTTTGCCCCGAATGCGAAGAGAAAATAATTGAGCGCAAGGGATTTGTTATCGAGAACTTGCAGATGGACGAAGGGAAATGCGGATTTTGCGGCGCTGAAGTACCCGGACATTGGATTCCGGCTAGCTAATCGCTCTTAATAACGTTACCGAAATAGCTTGATTTCTCTGGAAATCGTTTTTAATTAATCCATACGATAACGGTGGATTTCCAGCTGAGAAAGGGAACGTTCGTCAAGGTTGGTCAGCCCGGCTTCCTTGGCCCATTCCATGGCTTCCACAAACTCTCCAGAAGTGATAGCCCGTGATATTTCATCGTATTCAAAAGCTTTGAATTCTACGCGGTACTGGGACATAATATTTACATAGGTGTCCCTGGAAAGATTTTCCGCAACCCAGAAAGCAAACTCACGGGGGCTTGTCACCCGGTTAGGCATAACCAGGTGGCGGACCATGACCCCTTGTAAAGCTATGCCATCCATATCGGTAACCAGATCACCCACCTGCCGATGCATTTCTTTTAAAGACTGTTGGGCCATTTCCGGATAATCATGTGCCTCTGCCAGATTGTAACGCTCTGCTTTATCACCGTCCATAAATTTCATATCCGGCAAGTATATATCCACAATACCATCCAATAATTCAATCATTTCTGCCCGTTCATAACCGCTGGTATTGTAACAAATAGGCAAATTTAGCCCCTCTTTAAAGGCCATGCGGATGGCATTAATTATCTGGGGCATCACATGGGTGGGAGTAACCAGATTAATATTGTGAGAACCTCGATGCTGGAGATCTAGCATCATTTCAGCCAGATCTTCATCATTAATCATCCGGCCGCGGCCTTCGTGAGCAATAGGGTAATTCTGACAAAAGACACAGCGCAGGTTGCAGTTGGAAAAAAAAATAGTGCCGGAACCGTTTTCCCCCACCAGCGGAAGCTCTTCTCCAAAATGAGGGTGATGGCTGTAAACTACTACTTTTTCCGGAGAACGGCAAAACCCTGTTTCTCCGGCCAGGCGATTAACCCGGCACCGGCGGGGACACAGTTGGCAATCTTCCAAATACTTGTAGGCTTGTTCTATCCGTAAAGCAAATTCACCAGATTCTTCCAGTTGGGCATAAGAAGGCTGCCATTTGCTTTTCTCTTTTTCTTCTACCGTATCCTCCGGAGGCGCACAGGCTTTCAATAGCCATCCCCCACCTAATAGAGATATGAGTCCCAGCCCCCCGGCCAGGAAAACTTTTCTTGTTAGCTCATTATCGTCCACCGGAACTTCACCTCCTGCCGACTATAAAAGCCTGACTCCAAAATGCATGAGAGTGGATTAAGCAAATCTTCTTTATCCACTAAAAGAATAATATAGTTGCTTTAATTATAAGGAAAGTTATGTGCGTCTCAACGGTAAACGCAAAATACATTTTCCAAATATTAATAGAAAAGTTTTTGCATTTTGTTTAAAAGTATACCACAGCGTAAAATCATGAACAACATTCCATCTTTTTTCCTTCAAAACCTAATAATTATTTGAAAAAATCACCCACAAAGATTTTACTCATAGTAAGAACAAACTATTGACAAAATGACCTCGCTGCTTTAAAATAAAATGTAGTAATAGTGACTACATTGAGGTGTGATAGTAATGAAAAAAAATTACATTGGCATCCGAGAAGCCAGAATTAATTTTAGCAAATTAATTAAGGATGTTCGCAGCGGGATGGAAATAACCATCACCGACAGAGGAACTCCGGTTGCTAAAATTATCCCGGCCGAGGGGCAGACACTATCACTGGGGGAAAGGATCAAAAATTACGAAAACTGCGGGTTGATTGAATCGTGCCCGGAATTAAATACAGTAGACAACTCCCCGGTTGAGCTGCCCCGGAAAGACATGGAAGAAATCATGCGCTATATCCGGGAGGAAAGAAATGATGAATGAACGGCTGGCTGTAATATACTGGGATTCAACAGCCCTGTTTTCATATCTTTTTAAAGACAGATACAGCGATATAGCGCAGGAAAAAGCCCGTCAAAGAGGTGTCCATCTGGTGACAACACTTGCCATTGCGGAAGTTTGCACCGTAATCAGCCGGGTTCAGAGGGAACAAATGGTTTCAGATTTACTGGCTCATTCCCTCTTTGACATACTCGAATACGGGCCCTGGAGCAAGCTTAACATCGTTCCCGACACCATGTCGTTGCGGGAGTTAGCCGGCAAATGGACCCTTAGGGGGACGGAGTTGTGGCACCTGGCCACTGCCAAAACCCTACAAAAAGAATTTCCCGAACTGATGATTTTAACTTTTGACCGGGAACTGGCACGCGCTTCGAAGGGAGAGGAATTAAAGCTGTGTGTCACTGTGCAATAGCTCAAATTATAAAGCGATCTTCAGTTCGCACCAAAAAGACTGGAAAGGAAAAAGGAGGTATTTTTTTAGCTTTAATCAATTGTGCCGGTTATTATTAAGAGTTTCTTTATAGACCGGGAAACGTTAGTCAAAAACACTAACATGTTAAATTTTAAGGTATTGTTTTAGATTAAGTTTGGGGATGGCCTAATTTTGAGTTGATTTTAGGAAAAGCCGTCCCCCAAAATGCTGCATCCATGAACAAAAAAAAGAAAAGGAGGTATAAAATTATGGGTAAAGCGATAGGTATAGACCTGGGAACAACGTTTTCCGCAGTAGCAACTATCGAAGGCGGAAAATCGGAGATTATTACTAATGCTGAAGGAGCAAGAACTACTCCATCAGTTGTGGCATTTAAAAAGGATACTGGAGAGAGGTTAATCGGGCAAGTAGCCCGGAGACAGGCTGCCCTTAACTCGGAAAGAACTCTCTTTTCAGTAAAACGTTTTATCGGACGTAAATACGATGAAGTTGAGGCTGAAAGAAAGAATGTTCCTTACCAGGTAGTTCCTGGACCAAACAATGCTGTCCGTTTTCAAATCGATGACAAGCAGTACGCACCGGAAGAAATATCGGCCATGGTATTAAGAAAGCTGGTGGAAGATGCTTCCGCCCACCTGGGCGAAAAGATCACCGATGTCGTGATTACGGTACCGGCATATTTCAACGACTCACAACGCCAGGCTACCAAGGACGCCGGCAAGATTGCCGGCTTAAATGTACAGCGGATCATCAACGAACCGACTGCTGCATCAATGGCTTACGGTCTGGATAAAAAATCGAACGAGACCATCCTGGTATTTGATCTGGGAGGAGGCACATTTGACGTATCTATCCTGGAGGTCGGGGAAGGCGTATTCGAAGTAAAGTCTACCCACGGCGATTCCCACCTGGGTGGTGACAACTTCGACAAAGTAATTGTCGATTACCTGGCTGATGAATTCAAGAAAGACCAGGGCATTGACCTGCGCGAAGACAGGCAAGCCCTGCAGCGATTAATTGAAGCTGCTGAAAAGGCCAAGATCGAACTGTCATCTACCAAGGAGACTCAAATCAGCGTGCCTTTCATCACCGCTGACAATAGCGGGCCGAAACACCTTGACACCAAACTAACCAGGGCTAAGTTCGAAGAACTGACCAATCACCTTGTTGAAAGATGCCGGGAACCCATCAAAAATGCTTTAAATGACGCCAAATTAACTGAAAAAGACATCAACGAAGTTATACTGGTTGGCGGCTCTACTCGTATCCCGGCAGTGCAAAGGTTGGTCAGGGATATGGTCGATAAAGAGCCGAACCAGAGCGTTAACCCTGACGAAGTTGTCGCTCTGGGCGCAGCTATCCAGGCCGGAGTGCTGGGTGGAGAAATGGAGGATGTGGTATTACTCGATGTCACACCGCTGTCCCTGGGCGTTGAAACCCTGGGCGGTGTAATGACAAAAATAATTGAACGCAACACAACCATACCCACCAGACACAGCGAAATTTTCTCCACCGCCGAAGACAACCAGCCTGCCGTTGACATCCATGTTCTACAGGGTGAGAGGGAAATGGCCAGGGACAATCGCTCTCTTGGTCAGTTTAAGCTGGAAGGCATTCCGCCCGCTCCGCGCGGCGTACCGCAGATCGAGGTCACCTTTGACATCGACGCCAACGGCATTCTTAACGTCAGCGCTAAAGACAAAGGATCAGGGAAGGAACAATCAATCACTATCAGTGGTTCTACAAACCTTGATCAGGGCGAAATCGAAAAAATGGTCAACGAAGCTGAAAAATACAGTGAAGAAGACAAGCGACGGCGCCAAGAAGTTGAAGAAAGAAACGAAGCAGAAAGCCTGGCCTACCAGGTTGAACGTCAGTTGAATGAATTTGGCGAGACATTGGAAGCTGCAGAAAAAGGCAGAATCGAGCAACTGGTAAATGATCTTAAAGAAGCACTTAAAAACAACGAACCAATCGACAAGCTCCGCAACCTGAAAAATGAACTTCAGCAAGCCGCCCACACTCTGTCGGAAAAAGCTTACCAAAAAACAGCTGCCGACGGAAGGGAACAAGGCGGTTTCGAGCAAACCCAGCAAAGCAGCGGAGATGAAGACGTGGTTGACGCCGATTATGAAGAACAATAAACCGTTAACCTCTAACAATAAACAGTCCCGGATTAGGCAAGAGGTTTCTCCTTTTTCGGCAAGGAGAAACTCTTGCCCACCGGGGTTATCTCTGGAGGTATGAACATGAAAAAAGAGTGGTTTAATAATGAAAAACACAATCACAACCGTGATTCTCATTACAACGAACAGAAACAACAAACTCATGAAGAAGAGGAGTTTGAAAACATAGATACCGGGGAAGAAGAGCTAGAAGCTATGCGTAGAGAATTGGAAGAAGAAAAACAGCGCCACTTGCGCACCCGAGCTGATTTTGAAAATTTCCGCAGGCGAATGGAGCGAGAAATAGAAACAAAGCAGATTCATGCCAGGAAAGAAATACTGTTAGACCTGATCACTTTTCTAGAATATTTTAGAGAGGCCAAAAAACAGGTTAAAGATCCTGCTGCAGTAGAAGGAATAGAAATAATAGGCCGGCAGTTCGAGGAACTCCTTCATAAACATGGGGTCAGACAGGTGGAATGCTTAGGGCAACCTTTTGATCCCGAAGAACAGGAAGGCATAGGCTACATAGAAACAGAAGGTTACGAAGAAGGTTGCGTATGCGAGGAAATTAGCCCCGGATACATATTTGGCGACATTCTGCTAAAGCCGGCCCGGGTAATGGTAGCCCGTAAGCCGGGAGGAAATAAAAACGAAGGAGAAAATTGAGGACAATAAAGATATTAAAAAAACGTCCGGGTACACCCTGTGGGATAAAGATCACTTGCTCATCGATTTATACCCTAAGGAAGTTGTACTCTCCGGGCAATAATCTACTACAGGTGGAGGAATACGTATGAGCGTAAAATTTCAAGATTATTACGAAATCCTGGGCGTGGATCGTAAAGCCTCGGAAAAAGAAATAAAAAATGCATACCGGAAGTTGGCCCGTAAATGGCACCCTGACCTGCATCCGGCTGGGGAAAAAGAAAAGGCCGAAGAAGAATTTAAAAAAATTAACGAAGCTTACGAGGTATTAAGCGATCCCGAGAAAAGAAAACAATATGATCAACTGGGCAGCAACTGGAAGCACGGACAAGACTTTTCCGGATTCCAGCAAGGCCATACCAATATGGGAGGTGTGCATTTCTACACTTCCGGCGACTTTAGCGGTAGTAACTTTGAAGACATTTTTGGTGGCGGATTCAGCGATTTTTTCAGGACGTTTTTTGGTGAAGGCGCAGCAGCCGGTACTGCCGGGAGGCCAGGTAGGTCAGGATTTGCCCACGAAGGTGCCAACCACCGCGGCACGGTTAGAGGCGAAGATGTTGAAAGTGAAATTGAGCTTTCCCTTGAAGAAGCTTATCGGGGTGGCACCAAATCAATTCGGGTCAGCGGCAGTGCTGTGTGCCCTGGTTGCAGTGGCAGTGGGATTGCAAACCAAAGTTTTTGCGCCCGGTGTGGCGGAACCGGATCCATTCCTGAAGAAAAAAACCTGGAGGTGCAAATACCACCCGGAGTAAAAGAAGGGAGTCGCATCCGTTTGAAAGGTCAGGGTGGGGCCGGCCTCGGTAAGGGCCAGAAGGGAGATCTTTATCTAAAAGTCCGCCTGCGCCCCCATCCCGCATTCAAGTTAAAAGGTGAAGATGTGGAAACTGATGTGGTAGTTCGCCCCGAACAGGCTCTTTTCGGAG
>PUKQ01000196.1 GCA_003550565.1 Syntrophomonadaceae bacterium | reverse complement strand
TAAAGAGGCCTGCAGGCTTGTATTCATTATTTTCGTCCGGGCAGTCAATCCTTATCATGTGGAGGTAGGGATTTATTGCTTGCAGGGCATCAGGCTTTTTTCGCAGATTGCGGATATTATCATTTTGCAGATAAGGCTCCAGGCTACGGTTTATAGTAGCATTCCATATTTCTGTGCTGCCGGTGGCGATTTTGGCGGGTTTTTTGTTTTGATAAGCCCTGATGATTCCATGAGCTATCTGCCTGCTGCAAAAATTCAGGTAATTTTTTTCGAGACCGGGCTTGTTGGAAGCATTGCTATTATACATCTCGCTACCGAAATAATTTCCCGGCCCGGAGTGAGTGTGAGTGGCGCATAAAGAAAGACCGGCTGAATCTACATCTGTTTTTTCCGCTATTAGATTGGCTATTTGATGATGTAGCAGAAGTGAACCGGATAAGAGTTCACACTGGACAAGCGTTATCGGCTTCCCTTTTTTGGGTTTAAGGTAAAAGATCCTGGCCTTGAGCTTTGTCCTTACCCCGTAACACTGACAGGCAGCTATTGCATAGCCTGCTGCCGGCATTCCCGGCGGAGGCGTGATGTCAACGGTCTCTATTCCCGCAAGAACAGTGTTGTTATCTTCAGAAGGTAGTGGTTTTTTATAAGGTATCTTTATTGTTTCTTTTGCCATATTTATTAATATTCTTCAAATACTCTTATATTCCTGCCTTATGGGATTACTTTATTAAAAAATGAAGTTGTTAGATAATTAATAACCCGCTTACTGGCGGAATGAACAAGATAATATAATAAAAAATGCCCGGGTAAAAATTTCTTCAGGTTGGATTTAACGGTCTACCGGTTTAAATATTACTTAAATAATAATGTTAACCCACTACTTAAGCATCCAAATTTAACAAGCGCGCAAAAGCTTTGCCCATCATTATTTGTATTTCTTCTTGGCTGAAAGATATTTCCGGGCAGGAAGAAAGATCGGGTGCCTTTATGGCATTTACCCATTGATCCATGGGGCAAAGTACGTTCAGATAAGGTCCGTCGGTGGCAAAAAATACTCGCCAGGGTCCTAAGGCATCCAGTATATCACGCAGTACTCTGTAAAAAGAGGCGGGATTTTGCAGGAAATCTCTCTGCCATCCGGAGATGTCCACGTAACAGTTTGGTTTGACGCTACACACCAGCAATGCTTCTTCCCACCAGTGATGACCACAGTGAGCCATAATTATGGGCAAATTCGGAAAGTCAGCGGCTACATCATCCACATAAAGGGGGCGGCAGAAGCGGGATTTCATCGGCCCCGGCTGACTTCCGGTATGAATTAACACCGGGACATTGTATTCACTGCATTTTTCGTAGAGGGGGTAAACTATTTCTTCGTACGGATAATACCCCACGGAAGGATGAAGTTTCAACCCCTGCATTCCCCATTCTTCCACTCCTCGGGAAAACATCTCCGGCGCTTCCGGCCTTCTGGGGTCGATGGCGAAAAATCCGAGAAGGCGATGGGGGTGTCTTTGTACTGCCTGGGCAATGGCCCGGTTTTGCTCCATTATGGAGACTTCCGGTTCTCCTGCTGCAAGCCCGTAATCTACTGCAAAAATACAGGAGCGATCCACGCCTGCATTATCCATGTCTTCTATCAGATTATCACCGGTGGGATCTAGCACCCTTTCTTTTAATCCTTCCAGTAAAATTTGCGCATTGGGATATTCTCCTGATTGTTTGCCTATGTTTGTGGCAACTATCCTGGACATATTCAAAAAGAACTCCTCCTGAATCCAACCCCGGTCTACTAGATGCACATGGGAATCGATAATCATCATTATCACCCTTTCTGTTTTATAAATATATGATAATTATATTTGAGAAATTTCGGGTAGGCAACTTGCTTTCCTTTTATTTTTTTAGTGTTGTTGATAGTTTGGTTCCAGTTAAGCGTTGTGAGAAGTTTGGTTCATGTTTTCTTGTGTTAGCTTTTTCCTCCTACTATTCTTGCAATAATAAATAAATTCATATAAATTTGGGTCTTTTAGAAATTTGGAAAATATGTTTGAGTAAATTATAATATAGAAAACCACCTCTGGTACAATTTCAAAGTAAATAGTACGCTGTATTTAAGGTGAAGGTATTAGGTAGGCAAAACTTTGTCTCCGATGACGAAAGATTTTTTGCGTTGCAGAATTTTGTTTGGAACATTTCTATTATGGTATCTTTTCTGCAATCTTATGAGAAAGGAGCTATTTCAAATGATGAAAATTAAAATTACTTCCCGGTTTGGATTTGCCTTTTTATTAATTATACTAATGGTTTTGACATTGTCAGCTTGTGGAAGTGAAGACATTTCGGAGGAAGGCTCAAAGGGTTTGCTTTATCAGGTAGAAGGGGGAGATAACCAGGTTTATCTTTTTGGTTCAGTTCATGTTGGCAATGAAGAGATGTATCCCCTTCATGAGTCTGTTTATGAAGCTTTTGCAGAAGCTGATGTACTGGGGATGGAAATCGATATGATGAAAAAGAGTGAAATGGAAATAACGGGAAAAATCTTTCAAAAAGGTATGTACCAAGATGATCGAAAGATCACAGACCTGGTTTCCGAAGAAACCTACCAAGATCTAATAGAATTATTAAAATTCCCCGGTGTTGACGAAGAAATGCTCAAAAAGTATAAACCGTGGTATGCTGCCATGGAACTGTCTATTTTAGCGGCAACGGAAGCAGGTTACAATCCGGAGTTGGGGGTGGAAAGTTATTTAATGGAAAAAGCCGAGGAAGAAGAAATGGAAAGCCTGGGCTTGGAGACAATATCTATGCAGTATGCACCAGAGGAAAAACTTTCTGATGAATCTCAAGTTATATACTTAGAACAAACCATGGAAGAGATGGAGGAAGCAGCTGAAGAGTTGGAAAAAATGGTTGCCGATTGGAAAGATGGTGATTTAGAAATGTTTGCGGAAATTAGAAATGAAACTATAGAAGCAGCAGAAACAGAATCCCTCCGAAAATATCAAAAAGCTTTAACAGATGGGAGGGATGAACAAATGGCTCAAGAAATTGTACAAATACTGCATGATGATAGCGGTAAAACCTATTTTCTAACGGTGGGTTCTCTCCATCTGGCCGGTGAAAATAGTATTGTAGAACAACTTGAAGATGAGGGATATGAGGTAAATTACATGTACTAGGGAGGTGTATAAGATGGCTATTGCCGAATTTTCTATTATTCCATTGGGGACAGGTTCGCCTGGTTTATCAGATTATGTCTCTGCCTGTAAGAAGGAATTGGACGAACATGGGGAAGGCCTCAATTATGAGTTAAACGCTATGGGTATTGTTATCGAAGGCGACCTGGATCAAATTCTGAAGATAATCCGACGTCTGCACGAAGTTCCATTTAAAATAGGGGCGCAAAGAGTTACCACCAGTATTAAAATTGATGATCGCCGTGACAAAAATGCTTCCATTAACCAAAAAATCAAATCGGTGGAGGACAAATTAGAAGAAAAAAAATAGGGGAAATGTCATTTAGCTTGAAGGTGTCAAAAGGAACCGTCCCCTTTTACACCAACTTTCTAGGTGTAAAAGGGGACGGTTCCTTTTGACACCTAAAACCTTTACTTTTTAAAAAGGGAATGATTTAATAAAATCAATACTATAATGTTAGTAAATAAATGCAAGGATGTGAGAAAATGGTAAAAATTTATGCTTTGAGCACATGTCCGTGGTGTAAAAAGACCAAACAATTAATGGAGGAACAAGGGGTAAATTATGAAGCAGTAGATGTAGATTTGCTGGAAGGCGAAGAACAAAAAGAGGCAATTGAACAGGTTGACAAGATTGCTTCCAAGCGCTCTTTCCCCATAATATTGGTTGGGGAAAAAGTAATTCAGGGTTACAAGGAAGATGAAATCCGGGAGGCATTAAAGAATGAAAAGTAAGATTTACTGCCCTGTTTGCCAGATGTACTTTATATCTAAAGATTCCGTTGAAATAGGGAAGGAAATCATTTGTACCATCTGTGGGGCCAGGCTCGAGATAACGGAATTAGAGCCGCAGTTCTCAACGCGCAGAGTTCCACAAGATCCGGAAGATGAAATATACGATCGGGTGGAAACTTTTGCGCAAATGCGTGGTTATGTTTTTGACGATAATAAAGAAGACATTATGTCCGGTTTGTTGGAGAAAAACAGAAAATTTGGCGATTTTTACTGTCCTTGCCGCTTTGATAATGTTCCGGAAAATGTTTGTCCCTGCCTGGAAACTCGCCGTAATGCAGTGCGTAAAGAGGGTAGCTGTTTTTGAAAACTGTTTTACTTACCCGGACAGGTTCTGTCCTAAAAACATGGGAACACTGAAATAGGATTTCTAAATGCAGCGGAAAAGGTGCTGATGAAATATAAATAATGCAGGAAATATTTTAACAGAAATAGAATTACTACTATTACTGCAAACTAAACATGCGAAGAGGTGATTAATTATGAAAACAGAGAAGAACTTGATGGATGCTTTTAGTGGTGAGTCCCAGGCAAATCGCAAATATTTGGCTTTTGCCAAAAAAGCCGAAAAAGAAGGCTTTAAGAATGTAGCGAGAATTTTTCGCGCTATAGCCGAGGCGGAGACTATTCATGCACTCAAACATTTTGAAGTGGCCGGGAAGGTGGGCTCTACCCTGGAAAATTTGGAAACCGCGGTTGAGGGAGAACATCACGAATATACGAAGATGTATCCCGAATTTATTAATGCAGCAGAAGAAGAAGAGCAGAAAAAGGCTAAGACCAGCTTTGAGTATGCCAATGCTGCGGAAAAGGTCCATGGTAAAACATTTGAGGAAATGAAAAAAATGGTGGAAAATGGCCAGGATGTTGAAGACAAGGATGCTTTTCTGTGCCCTGTTTGCGGCTGGGTAGGCCTTGATCCGGCTCCGGATCGCTGTCCTATTTGCAATACACCCAGCAAATCGTTCCAGAAATTTTAGTTAAAAATTGGGTGGACGGAAGAAATAAAAACATTTCAGGCCTGGTCACATAGTCTAATAGATGTTAAAGTTAAAAAACTTTGAAAAGGATAATTTTTATGGATCCATTTACTTGCTTAATTTGTGGAGAACCTTATCTTGGAAAGAGCGCTCCCGATCGCTGTCCTTTCTGCGGAGCACACGAAATGCACCTGGTGCCCTCTTCCATGTATGTAGATGTGGGTGCGGTAGAGCTTTCGGAGCAAAGCCGGAAAGACTGTCAGGAGGCATTACAGCTTGAGTTGAAAAATCAATCTTTCTATAAATGTGCTGCAGATAACGCGGAAAATGAACTAACCCGGGCCATTTTTAAACGTTTGTCTAAGCAAGAGGCGGAGCATGCCGAACTGCTTTGCGATTTAATGGGCATAGACGAGCCGGAGCCTCCTGCGGCGGAATGCGCAGACAGTGATGTGGAAAATTTTAAAACTGCCGGCGGAAAAGAAAAGAATGCCGCTAATTTTTACCTGCAGGTAGCAGCACGTGCCCCGGAATCCCGGGTGAAGGAAGTGTTCCGGGCTATTTCAGATATTGAAAGTGAACACCTGAAGCTTTCTAATATTTATGGGGGTAATAGCTAAACCCGGATTGAACTTCCCTAAAACGCTCATGCAGGGTTGCAAAGTAAAAGCGACAATGTAAGCATAAGCAATGCAACTAAGCCCGATACCAAACTTTATATTAATGTTCTTATTGAGCAAGAATATAAAACTATGAATTATTTGGGGTACAACCGTTATAATCGGAACCGCCATTTTGTAAATCTTCTGCGGGAGTTATGCCCTCTTCCTTTTGAATTTCTTCAATGGCTTCTTCATCAACCTCAGGGAAAAAGTCATCAAAGGGATAATCCCTGGGCTTACCATGCTTTTTGCAGTAGCGGCGCAGGTTTTTGACCCAGAATCCACCCCGAAAGTGCTGAGGTTCATAGGAAATAACAAAAGCGGCGGGATCGCAGGCCAGGATGTATTGGTAAAGGTCTTGCTGATCTTTACGGGAAGTAAGAATTTCCATGACATGGCGCCTGCCGCCTCTTCCTTCACCCAGCCAGGAGGTAACCCCGAATCCTTTTTGTCGTAGAAAAGTAGGGGTGGAAACATTGCAGTCTTTGCTAATTACCTTGACCGTGACGTACCCCAGGGCCAGGGAACTTTCAATTTTGGTGCCTACCAAAACACCTATGGCGAAACCGCCGGCATAAGCAATAAGGTTTTGTATCTCCCCCAAATTTTCCAGAACCAGGCCAATGCCGAGAACAAAAACAAAGGCTTCCCCGGTGCTGATAAGGGAAGCGTAGCCATGCTTTCCTTTAAGGGTAAGCATGGTGCGCACGGTGAGCAGGGATATATAGATTATATTAATAACCAAAATAATAAGAACCATCAACAAAACAATCACCACCAAACCAGTATATTTTTAATAGGGTCACATCTATTATAAGGACTAGTTAACGGCGGTGCAAGAACTTTAGTTATTAAAAAAAAGAAATATTTGACGGTTTGAAGTGGCTTCATTAAGTGATACACCAGGCTACGATTAAAACTACAATAAATTTTACGAATAGAAATTTGCCTTCTATTGGAAAATCTTTGATAAAATAAAGAGGGGTAGTTATCAAATATATAGCTAAGGAGGGATTGAAATGTCAAAAATAAAAATAACGCACCCCAGCCAGGAAGAACTGGAAAAGCTTAACGTAAAGGCGTGGTCTCCGTGGAGTTCGGATGTTTCCACATTTGATTGGGAGTATCCCGAGGAAGAAATTTGTTACATCCAGGAGGGTTTCGTAACTATAGAAACAGAAGATGGCGAACAAGTAGATATTCAAAAAGGCGATCTGGTTACTTTCCCTAAAGGGATGAAATGCACCTGGCATGTCAAAGAAAAAGTGCGGAAAGTATATACTTTCCAGTAAACATTCCCGTAAAAAAAGCAATTAACGCTGATGCCTTATTTAGTCATCTCATCGTTCATCTCCCACCTATGCTTCCTTTAGAGGTGGGAGAATTTTTGCCTTAATTTGAGTTAAATAAAT
>PUKQ01000216.1 GCA_003550565.1 Syntrophomonadaceae bacterium | reverse complement strand
GTCCCATGTATCAGCGAAGTCCCAGCCATCGAAGGTTTCCTCCACAGTCATTTCGTAGGTAGTTTTGCCTTCGCCACCGTCCGAATAATACATATCAGAAGTTACCACATCCCAGTAAGAACTACTTAAGCTTGTTTCAGTACCATCTTCTAAATATCCAATCATGCCTCCTAGGTATGTGTTTCCTGAGACTTGACCTACAGAGTAACTGTTATCTATATCAGAATCCCACATGTCAGCACCAATTAGACCGCCCACATATTCTTCTCCAGTTATATCACCAGCTGAATAAGAGTCATCTAAGTACATCTTACTTCTGTCGTCGTCATTACAGTTTATTCCAATTAGACCTCCTACATGGATGTTACCTTCAGCATTGCCAGTTGAATAAACTTCTTCAATAGAAATTGAACCCCATGCATTAACCCTGCCTACAGCACCGCCTATGTTTTCGTCTCCATTAATATCTCCTGTATTAAAAGAATTAGATATATCTCGTGATCCTCTTAATCTACCTACCAAACCACCTACATCATTAGTTCCTTGGACAGATGCGTAGTTTTCGGCTTTTTGAATATCTCCCCTCATTTCTCCAACTATTCCACCTGCTCTTGTGGAAGTTGATTCGATGGAACCGTATACCTTTACATTTTCCAAATTCTGATGCTGGTAACCAGCAATACCACCCACCTGAGTTCCACTTCCAAAAACTGTTGCATCTACAACCAAATCTTCACCCGAGCCTCTTCTCAGCCAACCTCCGATCCCGCCTACTCTACTATTACCTTCTATTGTTCCAGTAACATTGACGTTTTTTATGTTACCATAGTCGGCGTAGAAACCTCCAACCAATGCCCCTGTATATTCACCGTCATTAGTAATATCGACGTCAATGAGCTCTAAATCTTCAATTTCAGTACCCACCTCTTCAGGAACTTCACCAAACAAACCCACAGTATCTTCAGATCTGTCTATATATAGATCCTCTATAGAATACTCATTACCATCCAAAGTTCCTTCGAATCCATCTATAGGCTCCCAGCCATTGCTTGTATCTACGAGTTCGTCGTAGCCCTCAGTATCTTCATCCAGGTCGTTCATCAGTACGTAGTCACCACTCAGATCCTCCCTTATATTGTCAAGGTCGTGCCAGTCGTATATTTCCGAATCAGGCTCTACAGTAAGTGTTGCATCATCCTCCGGATTCTCCGCCTCGTCGTAGTGACCAGTCACTGTCCACGTCCCTGCGTTCTGCGATGTGTAAGTGTTGTCATCCCAGCTTCCTCCTGCCCCGGATTCTATCGACCAGTCCGTCTCTGAAGTAACATCACCTATCTCGTTGTCCTCGTCGTCAAAGGCCGTTGCAGTGTAGCTCTGCTCGTCGCCTGCAGTTATCGTCGATTCTTCTGGCTCTATCTCGATATATTCGGGGTCACCAAGTTCAACTTCAAGGGTAGCTGTATCCTCGGGGTTATCCGCTTCATCGTATTCGCCGGTAACCGTCCACGTACCGTCGTTCTCCGAGGTATATGTTCCCGTATCCTGTTCCCAACTACCACCGGCACCGTCCTCTATCGACCAAGTCGTATCCGAGGTAACTTCTTCTATCTCATTGTCGTACTCATCGAAAGATGTTGCAGTGTAGCTCTGTTCGTCGCCTGCAGTTATCGTCGAGCTCTGCGGTTCTATTTCTATATAGTGTGGATCTGCAGGTTCGACGTAGAAGCTATCCACCTCATTAGCTTCGTCTACCGTAACATCTGCAGTGTAGCTCCCCTCCTCGGTCATCGTATCCCAGCCGTATGAAGCCTCACCATCGGTGAAGGTCAAGGTAGGACTGTGTGTCGTACCATCTATGGTGATGTCCGTGTCGTAGTCACCGTTTACGAGGTTACCGTGGCCGTCCACAGCGTTGCTAATTTCTATGAGAGGCTCATTACCAGCAATTATATCGTCGACGTTGAGATCAAAGTCAACTACTTCCGCAGTTTCTACGGTAACCGTCGTAGGAGAAGACGTCTCCTCGGCACCCGTCGCGTCCTCATAGGCAGCGGTTACATCGTAAGTCCCTTCTGATGTCTCGTCGAAAAGTCCGCTTCCGCTTATCGATCCCCCGTCTCCATCCCAGGTGAACTCCGAGTCATCGCTTTCTATCAGGTTCCCGAACTGGTCCTCGGCATCGGCTTCGAAGTCTATCGTCTCACCGGCGTCTATGGCCTGATCCGTCTCGGGATCTATTTCAACAGTATCTACCGTCGCCACGACAACTGAGTCTGTTTCAGCGTCTTCACCGATGTTCCCTGCATCGTCCTCTACTTCTAGATTCAGGTCGTAGTAACCTTCTGTTGTTCCGTCTGGTATCGTTATCGTATGGGTAGTTTCTGTTCCCTCTGAAACACTTTCACTTACTATCTCGTTGTCAGGACCTCCGTCAACGGTAAGCGTGGCCTCATCGAAGTTTCCATCCGTTGCTGTATACTCCACGTCTATATCCATACCTGTTTCCCAGGTATAGGCCGGATCGCTCTCCGTAGGATCATGTATCTCGGCCTCTGGATCGTCGGTATCGATCTTAAACGGACCAAGGGTCTGTGTTCCTCCTGTATTCTTAAGGTCGTTAGGTGTATTCGAAATAACGTGCAGGTACCAGTCTCCATCGGAGGTAGCCTCCAGGGTCTGTTGGGTTCCGTCCCACTGAGTATCATCGTTGGTTACCTCTGTATCCGAATTCTGATCCCACACGTAGTGGAAATGATCCGCCTCAGCTGAAGCTGTAACCTCAACGTATGGGTCGTTGCTCCACTCGCCCACTGTATGTGAAGGCGAGTCCAGTACAGGGTCCTCCGGTCTGGTGTAGTTACATGTTTCTACTGTGTAGTCCGTCTCTAGATTTTCTTCGTTCCTGGCCATTACCCTGTAGCAGTATTCCGTGTTTGGTTCAAGGCCCGTGTCAGAATACTCTGTCAAGGTCCCCCAGCCGTAGTCCGAAGATCCACTGCTGCCTGTGGTCTCATCCGCGTAGAACTCTGGATCGTTGTTCGGACAGCCCTGGTTCCATGATATGTCCAGATGGTCTGTTTCGATAGACTCCACACCTGGAGAATCCGGCTGCGTGGTAGGCGTGTAAAGCGATGTAGTTCCAGAATATTCACCTATGTTACCGGCTTCGTCCCTTGCTCTTATTTGGTAAGTGTATTCATAGTTACACTGTAATCCTGTATCTGTTTGTGAGGTTGTTTCAAACCAGTCGTTGAGGTTCCCACCGGAGACCTCGTAGTCCGATACACCTGTTACCACTTCATCCTTTTCTATCATTCCCCTGTGGTAGTTCTCTCTGATTTCCCTCTCCGATAAGGCTCGGTCGTAAATACGGGGTTCATCTATTTTCTGATCGATTAGTTCATCCTCACTTGTTGTAACATATCCATCGGAAGCTAAGGTCAAAGGTCTTTCGGATTTTTCTCCTGTTGCACTTCCGGCACTTCTCTCCCTTGAAAGACTTCCGTTGAAATATACTTTTTTTCTCCTTTCCTCTGCATCAAAAACAGCAACTACATGATGCCATCTTCCAGTATCAAGCGATCCATAATAGTAATTACTTGATTGATCCAAATCCCTAGTAGAGAAATCTATCTCGCCGTAACCAGATCCCCAGTACAACCCTAAAGTTGTGCCAAACCTTTCATCGTATCCAAAAATAGTTCTTCTACTGTCTTCGTGATTTTCAGATTCTAAATAAACCCAAGTAGATAATGTAAAACTACTTGAATCATCAAACTCGTATACTTCTCCTAGGTCTACCCAATCTCCATTTCCATCAAAATCAAGTGCTGATCCAAACTTCCCTTCGGTCCACTCCGCCCCATGAACTGTTCCGTGGTTTTCTCCTGTCTCATCGTAGACGGTTTGTCCATCGGCAGATCCTGTATATCCTTCATGGAACTTCCAGTAACCAGCCAGACCGTCTCTGTGGTAGAAGTTGTTTATGTTTCCTCTTTCATCGAAACTTCTAAGGAAGTAGAAGTATTCATCTCCTCTATCATCAACGCTGCTCCAATCAACATTCAATTCACAGTTTCCATCGGGACAGGAACTGTCCATTTCCGTCACAGCCGGCGAATCAGGAGTTTCAGGAGGAGTTTCATCCTGTGCCTCCTCATCGACTATCTCACTGTCTTCTGTCAACGGAACCATTTCGTCTCTGATTTCCTCTTGTGATAAGGCTTGTTCGTACATACGAATTTCATCCATCTTACCGTATACATGATCACTACAACCATTGCTAGAAGACCTCCTACAACCAAACCATAGATTCGAATATCCTGTATTGGATCCATAACTATATTCGGTTTCACCGACAAGATCACCATCCATATACAATCTCAGCACATCTCCATCACCGACCAAGGCAAGGTGGACCCATCTGTTTATAGGCATTTCCACAGGTGTTAATTCCGAATCGCCCAGCTTACCCCAGAAGTCACCATCTCTCATTCCTAATCCAAACCATCCATCACCAGTATTGAATGTTACACCTGTGAATCCATCTTTGTCTTCGTCGTAGAACTTGTGCCATGCACTAAATGTTACAACACCGTCTTCGGGCGGCTCGATATCCGTCTCTACCCTATCATCTTCACCATCAAACTTCAGTGCATTTCCTAACCTGCCTTCTGTCCATTCAGGCTCTCCTACAAGAGTTCCATGGTTATCGTAGCCCGATGAGTCCTCTGCAGTGAAACCCGACGTTTCATCTAGATGCCACATACCGGCGAGATCCGATTTATGTGTATAGCTTTCCGATAATGCCTCATATTCTCCGTCTTCAGAATCGGCCCTGTGAGGTAAGTAGCCAGCTCTGGACTGGATTTCGTCTTCAGATAAGCTCTTCCTCCAGATACGCATTTCGTCTATTTTTTGTGGATACTGCCAGTCACGGCCGTCCATCCTCCCTATCCATACCGGGTCATCAGTTGCTGATACTGTTGATGGAGCAGAACCGCTTCCGATTTCTTCACCGTCAACGTAAATTTTCATAGTGTCGCCATCTGTTGTAGCTACCACGTGTTGCCATTCGTTTTTTTCAATGGTACCACCTCTAACGCGCTGACCATTCAAATTCCAAGAAAACTGCTCTCCGGAAGATTGGTGGGGCCTCAAGTAGAAACTATATCCATCGTCATCCCATGTTCCATCTGTTGCGTCGAGGATTGCAACAAAGTCATCATCGTATTGCGGCTTCATCCAGAATTCAAGACTTAGCTCTTCCAATTCCGAATTAATGATATTATTATTCTCAATTTCAACATAATCACCGGAGCTTCCATCACCATCAAATTCAAGAGCTTTGCCATGAAACCCATCTGTCCACTGGGGATCTCCATGTAATGTTCCTGTATTCCCGAAACCACTTGAATCATAGGCAGTGTCACCTTCACCTTCATTGAAGCTCCACTGACCAACCATCGACATTCTCTTAATCTCGTCTTCGCTGAGGGCACGGTCGTAAAATCTAGGATCGTCTGCTTCTCCTAAGAAATGTGCTCTTGTGGTATCACCAGACCCACCTGTTCCTCTATTATTGCCTACTCTAAGTCTACGTGAATCTGAAGTTTCGTCGTTACTTAAGGTAGCTCCAACATCCACGGATGTTTCTCCTATAAGTTCACCGTTTAAGTATAATTTTAGTTTTTCTCCGTCTGAAACTGCTGCAACGTGATATAACTCACCATGTTCAACGCTTGCAGAAGGAGTGTAAGTTGTTCCTTCTTCTTCCGTTCTTTGCCAGGCCCTTACTTCTGTGGCATCATTTGGTAACTCAATTCCATAAGACGCCGAATACATACCTCTTTGGAAAAGACCAGCATAGTCCCCAGTACCATCCTCTCTGGCAGGTGTTGTTCCTTTAGGCACGAACCAGATGCTCATGGTATACGGGTCACTGGGTTGTGGCTGAAAATCAGGATTATTCTCTGGCTCTAATAACACCCATTCGGTTCCTTCGTCTTCTTGGAAGTCAAACTCCAGAGCATGATCCCCATGGATTCCATCAACCCACTGTGGATCGTTTTCCAGGCTTCCCAAGTTCTCATAACCTGAAGCGTCCTCTGTTGTATCTCCTTCGCCTTCTTCAAACATCCACCGTCCTACGAGTCCCTCGCTGGATGTATCCGGTCTTATCTCGTCCTGGCCCCAATCCCAGGAGAGGTCCATTTGGTTGTTCGCGTCGTCGGCCGTAGCCAGGAAGTTCCCTGTGAAGGGTCCTGTCCTGTCCTCCGTTGAATCCGAGGCTATGTTCGTGTAGTCCGTGTTTTCATCATCTATGTATGCTCTTACCCTGTAGTAGTAGACAGCGTTGTCCTCGAGTCCGCTGTCCGTATATGAAGTAACGCCTGTATCTACAGTGTCTATCTCCGTCCATGAGTCTCTGTCCCTGCTCCTCTCTATCCTGAAGCCGTCCTCGTCTCCGCCGGAGTTCGAAGTCCATGTCAGTTGCATCTCGCCCTGCTCCGAATCCAGGGGCGGCGAAGACTGTGATCTGACCTTCAACCCTGAAGGTGCATCGGCCATATCCGTGGTGAAAGATAGCTCATCACCGAAGTTGTTGTACTCCTCGTTCTGTGCTTCGGCCTGGAAGTAGTATACAGTATTTGGATCCAGACCTGATATACCTTCATCAAACTCGCCCGTTGAGGTCATGGTCTGCCAGCCTGTGGTTTGATCCAGATTTCCTTCATCCTCTCCCCAATGGAACCTTACATCTACGCTGTCGTCGTATCCCATGAAGGTTAGATCTCCTCTTAGGGTTGCACTGTGTATCCCTATATCGTCGGCCTCAAGCGTATCAACTTCAGGTTCATCGTATTCTAAGGTTACATCGAAGTTGTCCGAGTCAGAAGCTCCGCTGTTCTGACTGTCCGCGTCTATCGTTATAGTATTAGTTATTCCCCCGGCGTCGTCAGGAATATCTATCGTGACCGCTTCCGAACTCGATGCCTGTGCAGACACGGAAGTTTCACTGGGTACGTCCGGATCCCATCCCTCGGTATCGCTCGCCGAAAGATCGTAAGTGTCGTCTAT
>PUKQ01000107.1 GCA_003550565.1 Syntrophomonadaceae bacterium | reverse complement strand
TTGCTTTAGAAGATGAAAACGGAGAACCTTCAGCTTTGGATGCTTTGGAGCAGGGGCTAATGGATGAAAATATAGATTATGAATTTGAGCATTATGACTGGGGAGTTATGATTAGTTCGATTGATGGTGAACAAGGAGGAACTTTCGGCGGTTCGGACGGATGGATGTATGAAGTAAACGATGAGTCGCCCGAAGTGGGCGCTGATGCGTATATCCTTGAGGATGAAGATGAAATACTCTTTTATTACAACAGGTGGCCCGAGATATCCACGCAGGCCGAACTTTCTTATGGAGAAGAAGATCCGCAAATTGAAGTAGAGCTTATCGGCGATGAATTTACAGAGGGTGCTGAAGAGCTTGATAACTGGGAGGTTGATACGGGCGATACAGAACTTGCTTTAGAAGATATTCAAAAGCAGGGAGACCAGGAGATTAGTATGGAGTTTGAAGGTATTTCTTCGGGAAGAATAAGCATACAGGCCCAAAAAGATTCCCTGGGAGGGGATTCGGCCAGCAATACTATAGAAGTAAACACAGATTTGTCTTTAGCCATGGATGATGCTGTATCCTGGTATGAAGAAAATAATAATCCCCCTGACACCTGGAAGGGGATGCCTGGGCTTTGGGGCGCCGGGGAAAATTTAAATGCCGATCCCTGGGAAACCACCCAGGATTGGCGTGATAGCAATTATTAACCCGAAGAAGGCGCCCACTGGCAAATTCATTATATCTTTAAGTTGCTGGTGGCAGAGAAAGACCCTTCCAGTGCATGGGATGGGATAAACCTGTTTCAAGAATTGTCTGCTTTGCAAAAGGACAGCGGTGAATTCGAAGATTATACAGAGGCAGCGCAGCCCTGGGCGGTAATAGCCCTGGATGTGGGCGCAGAACTTGGACTTGATGTGGGAGATTGGGATGAAAGCAGCCGGGAACTGGCAATCGATTACCTGTTAGAGCAACAGAACCCGGATGGCAGCTTTAGTATGGGTATAGATGCTACCGCCTCTTATCTTACAGCCCTATCCGGGTATCTGGATGATGAAGATGTAAAAGATGTTGTGGAAGATGCATTGGATTATCTTGAAGATATGCAAGATGAAGAAGCATTTTTCGTTGGTGATGAAGATTTTAGCGTCAAGAACGCCAGCACCCAGGCCCTGGCAATTTCCGGGCTGGTCTCTGTCGGGGAGGATATTTTAGATTCCCGGTGGATTGAAAATGGCAGGACAGCGTTGGATGCCCTGTTGGAATTTCAAGAGGATGACGGTCAATTTTGGTGGACGAAAGATGAGCCAGGAGCAGGAACGCTAAGCCACGATGATGCCCTTCTGGCATTGGCTGGTTTGAAAATTGGCGAATCTATCTGGCACAGAACAGGAAAAGAAGCTGCCGTAGATTAATTAAAAAAATATTACAGGTACAGCTTGAATAAAGTTTAAAATTAAAAAAGCCGGCGTGCTTTATTAGTTAGCTCCGGCCGGGCTCAATGGATTGCACACAGGCAGAACGAGGATTAAATTTTTCCTGCCTGTGCGCAATTCTTAAAAATACCAAAGTTGTAGGAGGGGGGGTAAAATATGAAAAAAAACCGGCACAGAGTTTCTTTATTGATCGGTATTATCGTTTTAGTTTTGGTTGTGATTTTTGCCAGCATAGCATTCTTCCCCCCTGGTGATAACCATAAGGAAAACGAATCAGCCGAAGAAGAGTTGGTGAAAACCCCCGAATCAGAAGAAAGACAAAGTAATTATACTAACGATAAAGAGGACTACAATGAGCAAGAAGAAAACGATGATGAGTCAATAGAAACGGAAAAGGACGATGGTGCGGAAAATGGAGATGAAGAAGAAACGGAAAGAGATGATGCAACGGTAAACGAGCAAGACCGGGGTTCCCTTGCAGATGAACGGGAAAATGAGGGTGCGGAAAATGGAGATGAAGAAGAAACGAAAAAAGGTGATGAAACGGTAAATGAGGAAGACCAGGATTCTCTTGAAGATGAAGAGGAAGATGAGAATGGAGAAAATGGAGATGAAGAAGAAAAATCCGATGATGAAGCTGCCGATGATGAATCTGGTGATTCCTCCGAGGAGAAACCGGAACTTAAAACCGCCGTTATCTCCATAGAGGGGACTTCGGACGAGGGAAAGATACTTGAAGCCACAGAAGTGGAATTAGAGGAAGAAGATACGGTGCTGAATGTTTTGGAAAGGGTGACCACCCGGGAAGGCATAGAACTGGATTACCAGGGAAGTGGCAGCAGCGCTTACGTGGAAGGAATCGGTGGCCTTTACCAGTTTGATCACGGCATGGAAAGCGGCTGGAGGTACAGTGTCAATGGTGAATTTTCCCACCAAAGCGCCGGTGCGCATGAAGTCGAACCGGAAGATCTCATCAGGTGGATATATACCAAGGATTTAGATTGACTGAATAATTTATAGATATACATACATGCACAGCATGCAAATTTTTCCCAAAGGGTCGCTGGTTTTGCTACCCCTTTCACCGGCAGGACTTTTCTTTTAAAGGCCCTTTGGGAAATTTAACTACGTCCCTTTAATGTGACAGTGGGGACGGGGCAATTTTGTCACATCATTTATCCTTTAGATAATTATTCCCTTGGCACTGTACTCTGTGTCCACTCAATTCTTTCTCCTCTCAATTTGCATACAATTTCATCAAGGGAGCTAAATACTAATCTCTTTTTGGCTTGTTCATTAGTTGTGCTGGGTAACAAGCTGTAAGGCAACTAAAAAAGATCAAAATTATCATCGGCAGCAAACTGCAATGTGACAAAATTGCCCCGTCCCCACTGTCACACTATGTGACAAAATTGCCCCGTCCCCACTGTCACAAACATCTTCATCTTCTCCTGCAAAACTACCAAATAGGAGTAAGTTAAACTCAAGCTTAAAACAAGCAGGAAAGTAAATTTTGCGAAAAGTTGGTTACTTGAACTATTGTGTTATAATGTGTTTAGATTTATCCTACCTTTGTTTAATCTTAGTTTGGGGAAAATTGGCTGGTGGGCATAGTGTCCGAGTATAAACTCCTTCAGGAGGACTATATGTATGGAATTAGGGGAAGGACTCCTCCGATGGTTTGTTCTGTGGTTCGTTAATTTTTACGACGAGCAACTGGGTTTTATTGATTATATAATTCAAAGTTGGGAGCAGATTGTAGATTACACCGCTAATCACTTCCTCCTGGTATTTATCGTAATGTTTTTTTCCCTCATTTTTTGGATCTCCATCGGGCTCTTAATTAGCCGTTATGATTCTTTAGCCACTGGCGCTTTTAGTGTAGGTAACCTCTTGTTTTGTATCCCCAGCATATCATTGTTTGGTATATTTATTACCATTCCCATGTTAGGTTTAGGGCGGACTTCGGCTGCCCTGGCCTTGATTTTATATGCCATGATGCCTATGGTGCGTAATGTTTACCGGGGAATTAAATCGGTGGATTGGGGGATAATAGATGCGGCCCGGGGGATGGGTATGACTGCCCGCCAGATTTTATTTAGGGTGCAGATCCCCATTGCCTTGCCGGTTATATTTGCCGGTATTCGCATTACAACTGTTATGATCACCGGCATGGCTGCTGTGGCCACTTTTATTGGCGAACGTAATTTAGGACGCCTTATACATCATGGTATTGCCCGGGAAAGTTCGGATATGATTATTGCAGGGGCGATATTGGTTTCTTTTATTGCCTTGCTGCTGGATTATTTGCTGGGCAAAATTGAGCGCCGAATTGCCTCACCCGGATTAAGATACGACCATCAAGATGAAATTACCTGATTGGGGGAGCGAATTATTTGATTGTCTTAGATGAAGTAACCAAAATATTTCCCGGGGCCCGGGAACCTGCTGTAGACAGGGTTAGTTTCCAAGTTACCGAAGGAAATATTTGTGTTTTTGTGGGCCCTTCCGGATGCGGCAAAACAACTATCTTGCGTATGATTAACCGCTTGGAAGAGCCCACCGATGGGGATATCTATATAAAGGGCGAGCGGGTAAAAGATAAGCATGTAAATGCTGATGAGCTCCGCCGAGAAATTGGCTACGTTATTCAGCAGGTAGGTTTACTTCCTCATCAAACTGTGGAACAGAATGTGGCTTTGGTGCCCCGTTTGCTCAAGTGGCCGGCAGATAAAATCCGCAGTCGGGTGGCGGAGCTGTTGCAAATGGTGGGCCTGGATCCGCAGGAAATATCGCATAAATACCCTTATCAGTTAAGTGGTGGCATGATGCAAAGGGTGGGGGTGGCCAGGGCGCTGGCAGCAGATCCGCCGATAATGCTCATGGATGAGCCTTTTGGTGCTGTGGATCCCATAGTAAGGGAGAGATTGCAGGATGAATTTTTACGACTCCAAAAGGAGCTAAAAAAAACCATTTGTTTTGTAACCCATGATATTAACGAAGCTATTAAAATGGGCGACCATATTGTAATTTTGGCAGCCGGTAAGTTGATTCAGCACGGCACCCCCAGGGAGATATTAACCGCTCCCGCCAATGATTTTGTCAAGGATTTAATCGGGGAAAACAAGGAAATAAAATTGTTGGAATTAACCCGGGCGGCAGAATTGGTTAAACCTCAGGCGGAGCTACCGCCTGCTTTATCTTCTAATGGCTGCTGCGTGCAGTCCATTGATCCTGTGCAACGAGCCTTAGAAATTATGCTTAAAGAGAATTCAGACACAGTAGGTGTGCGGGATGGGGATGAATTAATCGGTGCCATTAGTTGGGCGGCTATTAAAGAGTATATTAATGCAATAAATGCTAATATTTAACTTTATTAGTTACGAATACTCCTGTGTGGTGATTTTATTTGGATTTTGAAACGGATAGATTCATAAGCACTTTGGTGGATAGAGCGCCGCCGCATGCCCTGGAACACTTACAACTGGTTTTGATTCCTCTGGTAATTGCTTTTGTGGTGGCTTTTCCGGTAGCAATATTGTTGACCCGCCGTCGCTTTATCAGGAGTACTGAGCGAGTGATGGCTGTGTTTAATGCCGGCCAGACTATTCCACCCCTGGCGGTAATTGCCATCTTCTTTCCTTTCTTGGGTTTAGGCCGGGAACCGGCTTTGCTGGCGCTTACCATCTATGCTTTGTTACCCATCGCTCGCAACACTCTGGTTGGTTTAAAAGGAGTCCCCAGGGAGGTAATCGAAGCAGCCCGGGGGATGGGGATGACAGATTGGGAGATACTTATTCGGGTAGAGCTGCCTTTGAGCGTGCCGGTTATTATGGCCGGGGTAAGAATATCTGCAATTTTAATCGCGGCAACGGCAGCTTTAGCTTCTTTGGTGGGTGGCGGCGGCATGGGAACTATAATTTTTGCCGGCATAGATTTTTTCCGGGTGGAGCTGGTTTTAGCCGGCACCCTGTTTATTGTGTTTATTGCCATATTGTTGGATCGGGTGCTTACGGTGGTGGAAAATATTTTGACCACCGTGCATTTAAAATCGCGTTAGTTTTTTACTTTTCCGGTGCGGTTTTGTGCAACTAAGAAAAATGCAGAATTAGAGGTGAGAGTGACAAAGGTGGGAGTACCGGAAAAAATATTATAAAAAAGAGATAGGAGGAAGGCTAGTATGTGTAAACTGATGAAGAAAGGTCTTTTTGTAGTGGCATTTATGTTGCTGGTGGCGGGCTTAGTGGGATGTGACGCTGAGGAGATGGTAGAAAATGGTGTCGAAGAAGTTGCAGAAGAGGAAGCAGTAGATATTAGTGTTGCCTGCTCTGCAGAGTGGGTGGAACGAGACGATGGCATGCATCCCTTTCAAGAACACTATGGTTTTGAGTTTGATGAAGTGGTGAATGTTGAGCTGGGTCTGACCTATTCAGCGGTAAATCAAGGCGATGCCCTGGTGGGGGTTGGCGACGCAACTGAAGGCCGTATAATTAAATATGACCTGGCCATTTTAGAAGATGATAAGGATTTTTTTCCGGCTTATAATGCGGCGCCTACTGTGCGCCAGGAGGTATTAGAAGCCCACCCGGAAATAGAAGAGTTAATGCGGGAAATATCCTCGCGGCTGGATTTAGAAACTCAAACCGAGCTTAACTTGCGAACCGCTATTGACGAAGAGGACCCGAAAGATGTGGCCCGGGATTTCTTGGAAGAAGAAGGGTTGTTAACTGGGGAAACCGTTGACGATGCCGGGGAAGTAACAGTGAGCTCTAAAACTTTTGCGGAAGCATTGACCCAGGGCTGGATGACTTATTATTTACTTGAAGATCGGGGTTTTGAGGTAAATAACGAAATCGGGCTTGGTGAAGTGGCCATTATTAGGCCGGCGTTGGAACACGGTGAAATCGATATTTACTGGGAATACACCGGAACCGGTTTGATGAATGTAATGGGATACGAAGGAGAAGAGCTGCCGGAAGGGGAAGAAGAAACCTTTCAAGAGATTCATGATTACGATAAGGCGGAAAACGGTATCAAGTGGTTAGATTATGCGCCAGCCAATAATACTTTTGTTCTGTTTGTAACTGAAGAAACGCAAACCAAATATGGTTGGGAGACCCTCTCCGATCTGGCCGAATTCGCCAACCAGTAAATCATGTGACAGTGGGGACGGGGCAATTTTGTCACATCATTTATCCTTTAGAGGTAAACCGGGAGTGGTTAATTGACCGGGTGCAATAGGGGACGGTTCCTTTTGACACCTTTTGGTATCTTTTGGGATTCCCCCTCTTTTTTGTGTGACGGTAGGGACGGGGCAATTTTGTCACATCATTTTTCCTTTAGATAATTATTCCCTTGGTGCACTGTGTCCGCTCAATTCTGTGTGCTCTCAATTTGCTTACAACTGCATTAGGGGCTAAATACTAATCTTTTTTTGGCTTGTTTTTTTGTGTTATGGCAAAAGCTGTGAGGCAACGAAAAGATCAAAATTATCATCGGCAGCAAACTGCAATGTGACAAAATTGCCCCGTCCCCACTGTCACATTAGAGTTCCACCCTTCTTAAAAGTTGCGCGTTGATGGCTACAATCACTGTACTTGCCGACATCAAGACAGCGCCAACTGCCGGTGATAAAAGGATGCCCCATCCGGCCAGCACTCCGGCCGCAAGAGGAATCGCGATAATATTATAGCCTGCTGCCCACCAGAGGTTTTGCACCATTTTTCCGTATGTGGCCCGGGAA
>PUKQ01000187.1 GCA_003550565.1 Syntrophomonadaceae bacterium | reverse complement strand
GCCCCGGTCAGCCCTATCGTCTGCGGTTGATTGCTCGGGCCTGGGTGGAGGAAGAAAAGCCGGTAGTTGCCGTATTGCAGGTAAAAGATCGCTTTGGCAACGTGGTGAGTTCTTACGAAGGGCCTTACCGTATCAGCGACCCTGTAACGGGGGAAACCCTGCACAGGGGAGAACTAAAACAGGGGGTTTCTGCAGTTAATAATGTTCCTTGTCCGGATCCGGACAGGGAAGTTTTTCGGTTAAAGGCGGAAGCAGGGGAACTGGAGACGCTGAGCAATCCCATCGAATGTTTACCCAATGCGGGGGGGCAACGTGTTTTTTTTGGCTCTCTGCATAACCATGCAATCCTCTGTGACGGGTTGAACACACCCGAGGGTACTGCCACTTACGCCCGCGATATTTCAAACCTCGACTTTTTCTCTCTCACCGGTCATGTGAGTTGGAGAGACTGGGAGTATGAGCCCGTCCTTCTCCGGTCGGACCTTGGCTCAAACGCATGGGAAAAGACCGCCGGGGTCATGCGTGATTTTAACGACCCCGGCTCATTTGTAACTCTGCTCGGTTTTGAATGGACTACCACCGCTTACGGTGATAAAAATGTTTATTTCCTTGATGACAGTGTTTCTTACCGCGAGTTTCCTGTTGATCAGAAAGGCTTTTACCTGGAACTTGAAAATGAGCGGGCTACGGTTATTACACATACCATGGGGGCGGTAGAAGGAATGCGAGGTCCGCGTTGGGATCTTACCGATACCCATTATGAGCGGGTGATGGAAATTGCTTCTTATCATGGTATATTTGAATACGGGGGCAATGAGTACCCTATTGCTCCTTCGGCTAAAAGTGAATTGGGCTGGTTGCCGGCTTCTGTGGTTAGCAGGAATTATGCAGAAGGTGTATTAAATAGGGGAATGCGTCTTGGTTTTGTAGCAGGATCTGATGACCATTCGGGCAAACCCGGTGCCGGGGTTTCCGGTCTTTTGCCGCATTCTCTAGACGGCCTCACAGCGGTACGCGGTGAAAGGCTTACCCGGGAGACAATATTTGAACAACTGGAATCACGCTCCACTTATGCTACTACCGGTGCCCGGATTCTCCTTGATTTTTCGGTGAACGGCCATGGGATGGGCCGGGAAGTTTCCATGTCTCCAAATTTAAATAGACAGGTTAAGGTTAACGTGCACGGGGAAGCACCGATAAGAAAAGTAGAGATTATCCGCGAAGACCCCAGAAGCCCTGTTAAATCATGGAATTTCGATCCACCACACCTGGATACCGGTTTGTTGGAATGGACCGATCCGGAGCCCCTAAATGATTCTACCTGGTATTACCTTCGGGTTACACAGGAGGACGGTCATATGGCGTGGTCATCACCGGTATGGGTAGATCCGGATACATTAGAGTCCTGATCAGCTCAATTTACGAGAAAAACTAGCAGAAATCCCACTGCTTTAGCTGTGGGAGTAAGTCAAAAAGTGCAATTTTAAAATGACAGGGTTTTCCGTAAAAATCTCGTTCATTAATTTATAATTGGTTAAAGAAGGATGGCTTCATTAAAGATAAAATTCTGCAGGGGAGGAATGATAGGCAAATGGCAGAGTTCGAGGAATTATTTCTTCATCCGCCCAAGAGCGCCCGCCCGATGGTTAGATGGTGGTGGCCGTGTGTGGACGTGGAGGAGGAAGAACTCCGCAAGGAAATTGCGGAGTTGGATGACAGGGGGTTTTTGGGGGCGGAAATACAGGCTTTTGCCACTGGTATGCCCCGGGACATGCTAAAGAAAGACAAAAAACGCTACGAAAGATGCCACCGCTTCATGCAGCCTTACTATTACGAAATGGTTTCCGCCGTTCTGGATGAAGCGCAAAAAAGAGGGATGACTATTGATTTAACAGCATGTTCGGGATGGCCCACGGGAGGGGCACATGTCCAAAAGGAAAACTCCCTGCAGATGCTCATCTTCAACCAAAAGACCTTGAAAGGAAGTAAGCACTACCGCGGGCCTGTTCCGGCAGCAAAAAAACCGCCGTTTTTCCGGATAGGGAAAATAGTAAAATTGATTTTTAAGCTTGACCTGATTGAGTATTACCCTGATGACCTGGAACTGAAATACGTGGTGGCTGCCCGACCGGCGGCAAAACCGGGTAAAATTAAATATTTTAATCCTGTAACCACCCTTTTAGATCCTGAAAGTGTTATTGATCTGACGGCTAAAACAGATAAAGAAGGTATTTTGGATTGGGAAGTTCCGGAGGGTACGTGGCAAATATTTGCCTTTTATGGCGGTAGTAGCGGTTCAAAGCCGTTGTTGCCGGCGAAAGAAAGCCCTGAAAAAGAAAGCCTTATTCTGGATCACCTTTCATCCGAGCCCATCAACAAGCATCTTCAACTTCACCTGGGAAGGGGGCAAGAATATTTCGGGAACCATTTTGGCCGCACCCTGCGCAGTTTTTTCACCGATAGCCTGGAACTGCTAACGGAAATGATGTGGACCCACGACTTTGTTCAGGAATTTAAAGAAAGACGCGGCTATGATCCCACCCCGTTTCTGCCTTCTCTATTTGTGCCATTTAAGTATAACAAATATATAAACGTACTTACGGGAAACGAGAAACCCTGCTTTGATTTTGAGAAGGAGAAGATGGGGGAAAGGTTGAGATATGACTATGAGCTGACCGTTTCAGATCTGTTCAACGAAAAATTTGTTAAATCACTGGCCGAATGGGGAGATGCCCGCGGTTTAAAAAGCAGGATCCAGGCATATGGCATCAGGGCAGATCTTTTGAAAGCTTTCGGCCTCTCGCATATCCCCGAAACAGAACAGTTGTATGCCGGTGGTATAATGGACTTTTTGAAACTGGCGGGTTCCGCGGGTATTATATATGGAAAACCCCTGGTAACGGCGGAAACAATGGTCTGGAACAGGCGGGACTATATGACCACCCCTGCCAAGTGGAAAGTGGCTGTCGACAGGCTGTTTGCGTCCGGGATCAACCAGCTCATCTATCACGGTTTTCCCTACCGGGACCGGCATGCAGAGTGCCCCGAAGTTTATCCATTTTCCAGCCCCCATGTGCCGGAACAACTCTGTTTTTCCAGTAATTTTAGCCGGGTTAACCCTTTCTGGGATTTTTTCCCCACCCTCAATAATTATGTAGCCCGCTGCCAGTATATCATGCAGCAGGGAAAAACTGAATGCAACGTGGGGGTCTATTACCAGGCTTTTAACTATTGCGACACGGTTGTCAAACAGGAAGAGCTGACCGGGGGATATCTTGACGAAAATGATGCTCCTATGGCGAAACCGACAATAGGGGGGACGCTCAAAAAAGAACTGAATGATGAGGAAAAATGGTCCAGAGCCCAGGTTGATCTTGGTGATAACCTGACGGCCAACGGCTATTATTACACCCATATTAACGAAGAACGGATACTATCCGGCAAGGTGGAAGGTAGCAAATTGATAACAGGATCGGCGGCTCTTGAAGTTATTATTTTTAACAATATTGAATATATAACGCCGGTCCTGGCTGAAAAACTCAAAGAGATTGTGGAAGGCGGCGTAAGGGTGATGTTTATGGGAAGGCTGCCGGAAAGACAGCCCGGCTATTACGACTACAAAAGAAATGACGCTGAAATCAGGGAATTGCTGGCCCAGATAAGGGAAAAAGAGGAAGTGCTTTTACCGGAGGGAGAAAATGCGGCATCTTTTCTTAAAGCCGTGGGCATCATGCCTAACCTTGGTTTTACACAGGAACAACCTCATATCTATTACATTCATAAGAAAACGGATGAAGCAGATTATTATTTTATCCGCAGTAATAAGAATCAGCCCTCAAGGGTAGAGGTTAACTTCCCTCATGGCCTTAAGACCCCCTACATTCTTGATCCCTGGAGTGGAGAGAGCACAGAAGCGGCATTATACGAAACGGATACCGATTTAACCCGCATGGAACTGGATTTTGACCCTTATGGCTCGTACCTGCTTGAGTTTAAGCATGCCTACACCGGCAATGAACACGTTACTTCCAGCCCTCTTAAGGTAACCAGGGCAAATAACCAGCTGGTTGCCTGTGCGGATGCTTCGGGAGAATTTAATTTCAAATTGAAAAACGGAAAACAGTGCCAAGTAAATATCTCAGATCCCCTTCCTCCCCAGGTTGAATTGCACGAATGGCAGTTGGAAGCGGAGATTAGAAAACTTAACGGCAAGGTCAGTCATGTCCGGAGGAAAATGCGTAACTTAAAAGATTGGCGGTTGATCCCGGCACTCAGATATTGTTCCGGCCGGGGAAAGTATATGACGGAATTTAGCCTGGATGAAACTTACCTGAGTGATAATATAAAGATAGTTTTATCTTTAGGGCAAGTGGGAGATGTAGCCATGGTCAAGTGCAACGGGACGGAACTTAAGCCGCTTCTCATGCCGCCGTATGAAATTGATATTACCTCGCACGTTAACAGTGGTGATAACACCCTTGAAATTCTCGTAGTTCCCACTTTAAACAACCGGTTAATTGGTTATGGGCGACAGGGAAGCAGTGCTTATAAGAACCACAAACGCAAGAAATGTCTTATGCCTTCGGGGTTAATAGGCCCGGTAAAGCTCCTCCCCCGAAGAGAAATTGTGATAAAGCAAGAGATTTAGCAAATGAAATATGAAAATTTATTTTTAATTTTCATCCCACCAGATGTTCTATCAATCACCTTACCAATCTTCGAAGTTTGCTGTATAAGTCTTTTCAGATTCTATCAGCTTTTTGGTGTCATTTTTAAATATTAGTTTAATTCTTTTGATCCCGAATCTATCAAGTCATTGCAAAGGGGAGAGGAGTTCTGAATGAAATTAAAAGGCAAACAGGTTGTTGTTATAGGCTCCGGTGTAGGTGGAGCCGGTGTAGCTGCTCTGCTGGCCGGCGAGGGGGCTAAAGTTACTGTTCTGGAGAGAAATCCTTTTGGCGGCGGAAAAGCTGCTACTCTGGAAAAAGATGGTTTTTATTATGACACAGGTGTGCATTGGGTTTCCCGGGGAGCAAATGGGCCTTTGGGAGAGATCAGTAAACTGGCAGTCGGCAGTCTTGACTTCTGCGCTCCCGATCCGGCTATACAGCTTACTACCGGAGACAAAACAATCCAGTGGGCCAGGGATATGGGTGATCCCGGAGAAATCGATAAAATGTTGGAGGATATTGGGGTTTTACCTGAAAATATGAAAGGCGCCCGGGCTTTTTTTAATAAACTGACCCAATTACCCTCGGGAAAAGAACAAGAAAAAATTGACCCCCTTCCTATTTATGATTATACAAAGGAATTTGTGCAAGACCGGCAGTTTTCCAGGTTAATAACGGGGCTGACGGCAATGGCGGTAGTGCTTCCCCGAAAAGATGCTTCTGCCGGTGAATTTGTTTATTGTTTCTCCCGAAGTTTTGCTTCCGGCAGCATGTCTTATCCCCTGGGTGGTGCCGGCGCTCCTCCCCTTGATTACTTAAGGAGGTTGGAAATAATGGGGGGAGAAATCTATTATAACCGCCCCGTGGAAAAAATTGTGGTCCAAAATAACAAAACTACCGGTGTAGAAGCCGGAGGCTTTATTCCCGCTGACATAGTCATTAGTAATACGGGAATCAAGGAAACTGTTGATTTGGCGGGCCCCGAAAATTTTCCTGAAGCATACAGAGAGAGAATCTCTGAACTTCTTCTTTCCCTGGGAGCAGTAACCGTAAAATATGCTTTAAACAAAGAAGTGGTAAAACCACATCTTTTTTACTATGCCCCTGATTTTAGGAGCCATCCGGAACTGGAAGATAAATTGACGGGAATTTTTGTAACCGTTCCTTCTCTTGTAGATGCTTCCCTGGCTCCTGAAGGCTGCCAGATGGTTTTGGCCGGATCGGCGACATTGCCGGGCTTGGAAGATAAAGAAATGGCCAATGAATTTTGCGAACAAATCATGAATCGCATTGAAAATACCATGCAACACCTTTTTCCTAACATCGAAAATCATGTGGAGTGGAAAATGCGGACCGACACACCTTATATAGCAGGTATCTCCGGACGCAAAACCGGAGAAGTAATCGGGGTAGCTCAGGCTCCTTCCCAGGTCGGTGAAAAGAGACCATCACACCAGACCCCGGTAGAGAACCTTTACCTGGTAGGTTCCGATGCCGGGGGAAGGGGTGTAGGCATGGAAATGGCTGCTGACAGTGCCCTTAAATTGTGGCGGAGTTTAAGGGATGGGGAATATAATTGAGCCGGTAAAATATTTTTTTAAACTTATTGCCGGGAAAACCAATTATATTCTCATTTAGTCAAATTTATGTAAGGGGTGATGTTAATTGGCTGAAAAAGAGATAATTATGCGGGGCAAAGAAATGGAAAAAGTTTCTCGAGAGTCCTTGAATCAGATGTTTTGGAATTCTATGGAACAATATTCCGAATTAGACGCTGTAAAATACCGGGTTGGTGATGAATTTTTAGGGTATACCTATGGGGAGTTTGGCGATAAAGTACGCCTGCTGGCCCAGGGATTGATGAGCCTGGGGCTAAAGAAAGAAGACAAGGTTAGCCTTCTTTCTGAAACCAGGTGGGAGTGGGTGTTAGCGGATTTTGCCATATTAACTGCTGCCGGAATTACCGTTACTATTTACCCCACCCTTCCTTCTTCTCTAATCAAACATATTGTTCAGGATTCTGACAGTGTGGCCATTATTTTGGAAAACCAGGAGCAACTGGACCGGTTGATGGAAGTTGTAGATGATTTAGAGGAGCTAAAATATATTATCACCATAGAAGAAACAACCCGCGACCGGGAAAATATACTTACACTTGAAGAAGTAATGGAGAAGGGCAAGGATTTCCAGGCTAATAACCCCGGTTTGTATGAAGAAAGGTGGAAAAGCGTGACCCCTGATGATCTGAGCAGTATCGTCTATACCAGCGGGACTACCGGTTTACCCAAAGGGACCATGCTTTCTCACTGGAACTGGAGATTTAATTTTTATTCCGTAACTCAAGTTTTTACATTTGGACCCGGCGACAGGTTGCTTGCCTTTTTACCCCTGGCCCATGCTTACATGAGGTGTGTTTGCCTGGGAATTGTGGGAGTGGGGGCTACCACTTATTTTAGCCTTCCGGAGAGGCTTGCTGAAGATCTTCCCGTGGTGAAGCCTACAGCTTTTGTTTCAGTGCCGCGTC
>PUKQ01000088.1 GCA_003550565.1 Syntrophomonadaceae bacterium | reverse complement strand
TTAGATTATGAGCTCCGGCAGCGGATATTTCTAAAGCTCTCTTGGCGTTTTCCTGACCCTTTATTTCGGACATGTCTAAAATTTGTGACAGTGGGGACGTGTGACAGTGGGGACGGGGCAATTTTGTCACATTGTGACAGTGGGGACGGGGCAATTTTGTCACATTATTTTATCCTTGAGATAATTCCCCTTGAAATTCCTGTTGCTCTCTCAATTTGTCTGATAGATAAGCCTTCGTTTTCCCTTAAAGCTTTTATAATAATGTTTCTTTCTTCCTGCGGCATAGTGCTTAGTGTATGCGGCTCTTTCCCATTTAACAATTGTATTATCTTTCTTCGAACTTGATCGTCAGTTATTTTTTGGGTATCAATAAGATCAAAATTATCTTTGCTAGTTTCCTGATGAAATTTAACAAATATATTTATTGAATCTTTTTTATTAACTGATAAAAAATGCAATAAATACTCGGTATCAGTAATAATATTTTCGGTTTTACCGGTGTATTCATTGTAGCTGCTCCATTTATATTCATGCGAATTATTGGCGATTCCGGCTTTCCATGGATTCTGATGAATATATCTAACCAAAGCAAATAAATATTTATCATCTTCAACCGGTTCACTGTTGAAGCGATTTCCAAATAAGGTGCCTACTCTTAGGTACTTTCTATTATACCAACCTGCAAATGTCGTTAAGATTTTATGCATTGCAGTTGAAATGTTGCCTAATTCTTTTTCTTGCATCAACAAGTGACCATGATTAGGTAGAATACAATAAGCAAATATTTTAAGTTCTAATTCCTGTTTTGTATTTATCAACAATTCCATAAACTTTTGATAATCTCTTTCTTCTTCAAATATGTTTTGTCTGTTTATGCCCCGGAACATTATATGGTAAATTCCTGTCTGGCTTTTAATTCTTGGTTGTCTGGTCATTTTACTCACCCTTTCATTTATATTTACGTATATTCATCATAGATAGATTAAAAAAATTAATTATGTGACAAAATTGCCCCGTCCCCACTGTCACGCAGTGGGGACGTGTGACAGTGGGGGGAGTTACTTGAAAAGTTCGCGGTCGAGGTTGCGGTATTGAATGGCTTCCGCCAGGTGAGATGTTTCTATGTTTTCGCTGCCTTCCAGATCTGCTATAGTGCGGGAAACTTTAAGAATGCGGTTATAAGCCCGCATGGACATGCCCAGTTGATTAAAAGCTTGCTTGATAAGTGCGCGTCCTTCTGTGTTTAAAGCACAATACTTTTTTACCTGTGATGGGTTCATCTCGGAATTAGTAATGGTATTGCTGCCTTGCAAGCGATGAGTTTGCATTAATCGGGCCTTTTGCACCCTTTCACGGATAGTTGCGCTGTTCTCAGCGGCAGTAGGCTTTTCTAAATCCGTGTAATCCATACGGGGGACCTCGATTTGGATGTCTATGCGGTCAAGTAGAGGACCGGATAAGCGCGAACGGTAACGCTGGATCTGATAATGGCTGCAGCGGCAGGCATGGCGCGGGTCACCAAAATTCCCGCACGGACAGGGATTCATACTGCTGGCAAAGATAAAGTCGGCCGGAAATTGTAAGGTGGCAGCACTTCTGGTTATAGTTACATTTCTATCTTCCAGAGGTTGCCGCAGAGTTTCTAGTAATTCTCGGTTAAACTCTGGCAATTCATCTAAAAAAAGCACTCCCCGGTGAGCCAAGCTAACTTCTCCGGGACGCGGTATTTTACCTCCACCGGTAATGCCCACCATTGAAGAAGTATGATGAGGACTGCGAAAGGGGCGCTCGGTTATGAGAGGAGTTCCGGCCGGAAGTTTTCCCGCCACACTATGCACACGGGTTATTTCCAACATTTCATCTAGCGAAGGGGGAGGGAGTATAGTGGGCAGGCGTCGGGCCAGCATCGTTTTTCCGGTTCCCGGCGGGCCGTAAAAAATTAGATTATGAGCTCCGGCAGCGGATATTTCTAAAGCTCTCTTGGCGTTTTCCTGACCCTTTATTTCGGACATGTCTAAAATTTGTTGATCATTTTGGTTAACTTGTTCCGGTTTTGGAGTAGTTATGGGTATATCTAACTTGCCAATTAAATAGTCAACCATTTGCTCCAATGATTCTACACCCCTGACCTGAATATTTTTTATTAAAGAAGCTTCTTCGGCGTTACAGGCGGGCACGAATAGATCGGTTTGGGGTTGATTATTATTTGCATATGAGGAAGCGATGGCAAGTGTGCCGGGTATCTCTCTGAGGTTGCCGTCAAGCGATAACTCTCCCACTATTACGGCATGATGTAAGTTCTGAGTGTATGGAATTTGTCCGGAAGCAATAAGAATAGCTACAGCAATAGCCAGATCAAAAGCAGGGCCTTCTTTTTTAATATCAGCCGGGGCGAGGTTTACCGTGATGCGGCTTAGTGGAAATTCAAATCCGCTGTTACGGATAGCTGATCTAACTCTTTCTCTTGCTTCTTTAACGGAGGGGTCGGGGAGGCCTATAAGATCGAAGGCGGGTAAGCCTCCGGATATATCAACTTCTACTTCAATCGTAAAACCATCTATTCCTAAAACAGCACACGAAAATATTTTTGCGATCATGTCTATTCCTCCGTCTCAGATTAATTTAGTTGCAGCTCTTTAAAAGTGCCTATACAAAAGGTATATATTAAACTATTTTTGCAAAAACCCTTTATTATTATTCAAATTATTCTTTCCCCAAAGGGATAATTTTTATGAGAATAGCCATTTTCATAAAAGAATTATTCCTATATAATTGGTAATAAATAAGTCTAAAAAATAAATGATAGACAGAGGATTTCATGATGAATATATTTGATACAAATGAAGGCTTAATGCAAAAAGAAAATAAGCTGGAAAAAGAGTTGGGCATATATGACAATTCTATAGTAGCCTTTTCCGGAGGGATAGATAGCACATTTCTTTTATATAAAACAATCAAAGTTTTAGGCAAAGAAAATGTTTTGGCAGTTACGGCTGCCAGCGAACTTATGCCACAGCAAGATCTGGAAGAATCGCAGAAATTGGCTGCAAAGTTGGAAGCCAGGCATAAGATCGTCGAAACTAATGAACTGGAAAATCATAACTTTATTCAAAATCCTCCGGAACGTTGTTATTATTGCAAAAACACATTCTATGGACAATTAGTAAAAATAGCCGGGGAAGAAAATTTCCGGGTAATTATGGATGGTTCCAATTGGGAAGATAAAATTGATTATCGTCCCGGGGCCAAGGCGGCTCAGGAGCATGGAGTAATAAGCCCCCTGCAAAAGCACGGATTTACCAAAAAAGAAATTCGTTTCCTTTCGCGGAAGTATGGTTTGCCTAATTGGAACAAACCATCCGAGGCCTGCCTGGCTTCGCGTTTTCCTTATGGGGAAAAAATCGCACGTGATAAACTTAATCGAGTAGAACAGGCAGAAAAAGCCTTGAAGCAAATGGGCTTCACGGGGAACATGAGGGTTCGCTCTCATGGCGATATGGCCCGCCTAGAGGTTTTTCCGGAAAATATGCAGCTTTTGCTTCAACAAAGGGAAGATATTGTGAAAGAATTTCACAAATTGGGTTTTGTATACATTACCCTTGACTTAGAGGGATTTACTTCCGGCAGTATGAACCGGGCATTAAATAATAACAGCCGGAATGGTGTTTAAATAAGTATTTATTAATATTGCAAAATTGGAGGTGAAGGGCCATTCAAATTTCTACTAAAGGAAGGTATGCTGTAAGAGCATTGATTGAATTATCTATAAGATATGGTGAGGGGGCGGTTTTGCTAAAAAATATAGCCGAATGCCAGGATATTTCGGAAAAATACCTGGAACAACTACTTGCCCCTTTAAAAGCTAAAGGGATAATTCATACTATCAGGGGCAAGCAGGGAGGATATGTTTTAACCGTGCACCCCAGAGATTTAACATTGTATGATGTTTTGGAAGTAGTTGAGGGTTCATTAGCTCCGGTTAATTGTGTGGATAATCCGGGAATATGTTCACGCCGCGAAAAATGTGTTACCAAAAATGTCTGGTCTAAATTAAAAGATAATATAGTTGATGAGTTAAAATCTATAGATTTTGACACTTTAGCCCGGCAGCAGTTGGAAATACAATAAGGTTTTATTATTCAATTATAGTATTTTAGTACCCAACTAATTTAAGGAGTAGTTGCCAAATGAAAACAAATGATAATGAAGCTATTATTTGTGCACTTGATTTTAAAGACCCCCGAGAAGCAAAAAATTTGGTAGAAGAACTGGGAGATATGGTCCGCATTTATAAAGTAGGTATGCTGCTACAATTTAACGGGGGATTGGATATAATCTCATGGTTATTGGAGCGCAATAAAAAAGTTTTTCTGGACATGAAATATTATGATATACCGGAAACTGTGGGATCGGTAGTCCAGGAAGTCGCCAGGAAAGGGATTCACTTTCTAACCGTTCACGGCAACAGCAAGATCATTCAACATGCCATGCAGGCCAAGGGAAACTCTCCCCTTAAATTATTGGCTGTTACTCTTTTAACCAGCATGGATGCGGAGGATTTGCAGGAGTTAGGGGTGTCATGTTCGGTGGAAGACCTGGTTTTTAATAGAGTGCAAAAGGCGCTGGATTATGGATGTGAGGGAGTAATTGCCTCGGGCCGTGAAGCTGAAATAATCAGAAATAAATTTGGTAATAACATAATAATAATTACGCCCGGCATACGTCCTTCAGGACAAGTTATCCATGAACACAAAAGAGCGGTTACTCCTCGGGAAGCAGTAAATTCAGGCGCAGATTACCTGGTGGTAGGCCGTCCCATATATCAATCTTCTGATCCCCGAAAAGTAGTTCAGGAGATAAAGTCGGAAATCAATTAATTACTTTAAAATAATACAGTTACTTTGCCTTTCTTCATAAGAATACAAAAATAATACATAAAGGTGTTAACTAAAGGATAAACGTGATTTTTTAGCGGAGAGCAGTATGGGTAACATGGTATTGCCATAATAATTGCTCTAAGAAAGTTATATATCTTATTTGATTTTATAGCTTAAGTTTGCCAAGTTTGCCCGGAAAAATGATTTTAACGTGTACCCCCTTTACATTAGAACGTCAATATTTTATAATAATTTAGCAGGTGCGTGAGATCGTTAGACGTGCGCGGCGACCGGTTAAAAAAATCCTTGTAATATCCCCTTAAAGGGGCTTCCGGGGATTTACTTAAAAATATTTTAACGCGCCCGACCGCTAACGAAACGCGGTGAAACCAGTTTCACGCGTAGAAAAAAAAGTAAACTTACCGGTAGACGGGACTTTACGTGCCGAAGTGGCGGAACTGGCAGACGCGCGCGACTCAAAATCGCGTGGGTTTTCCCGTGTGGGTTCGAATCCCACCTTCGGCACCATCTAAAAAAATTGAAAGGATAAAGCAAAAATGGCAAAGGTATGTGAGATATGCAAACGTAATAAAAAATCGGGTTTTAACGTTAGCCATTCTAACAAAAAAACCAAGCGAGAGTGGAAATCTAATATACAAAAAATCCGGGTAACTTTGGATAATAATGAAGTAAGGCGCATCAATGTATGCGTCCGCTGCATCAGATCAGGAAAAGTTAAAAAAGCTATAGGCTAGGCTAAATAATTAACTTCACCATAATTCGGATGTAGTATTAAAAGCGCTAAATAGCGCTTTTAATTTTTGTGAGTGGTTTTAAGCAAGCAGTTCGGCTTTATTTTTAAATGTTTGGTAGTAAACCAAAATATGTTGCTGAAAGCTAATAAGGAGAGGCTTATGCGTGTTATTGGTGGCAGCGCAAAAGGTATTAAGTTGTACTCGCCGGAGGGCATGAATGTGAGACCCACCTCTGATCGGGTAAAAGAAGCCTTATTTAACATTATTGCCCCCCATATTGAAAACGCTTTATTTGTTGATGTCTTCGCCGGAACCGGCAATGTGGGTATAGAGGCTTTAAGCAGGGGCGCAAAACTGTGTGTTTTTATTGAAAAAATGCCGCATTGTGTTAAAATTATCACAGAGAATTTAAAAAAAACCGGTTTGGATCATAAAGCAAGCATTTACAAAGGTGATGTTTTTTTAGCTTTAAATCGGCTGAAAAAAGATTTTAACAGGATGGATTATTATTTCTTAGATCCGCCTTATGGGAGCCATTTAATCCCAAAAGTACTTGAATATATAAATAGACGGGAAATGCTAAATAATAAAGGGGGAATTATCATAGAACACTTGCAAAAAAATGAAATTAAAGTTGACGACAGCTGGCGCATAGAGAGTTGTAGAAATTACGGCGACACATCACTGAGTTTTTTGTCCAGAGACAACCATCTAAACAAGGCTACCGGGGAGGGCGGTAAAGAATGAAAAAAACAATCTATCCGGGAAGTTTCGATCCCGTAACAAACGGTCATTATGATATAATAAAAAGGGTGAGCCAGGTTGTTGATCATTTGACTGTGGCTGTATTAGATAATCCACGTAAAACCGAGCTTTTTACTTTTGAAGAAAGAACCGAGATGCTTAAAATAGTTACCCGTGATCTCCCTAATGTAGAGGTAGATTATTTTAAGGGTTTACTGGTGGAATATGCAGCCCAAAAAGATGTGAGGATTATTATTAAAGGCTTAAGAGCTATTTCAGATTTTGAATTTGAATTTCAGATGGCCCTGGTTAATCAAAAGCTGGATCCTCAAATAGAAACCATGTTTATGATGACCAGCAATAATTATGCTCATTTAAGTTCCAGTATAGTAAAAGAAGTTGCCGGTTTAGGCGGCGATATTTGTGGTATGGTGCCGGAAGAGGTACATGATTTAATAGTTAATAAATTTAATACATAAGTCACCCATTAAGTTTAAATAATTACTAGAATACGAGGTTATATATGATGACACAAAGGCCTACGGTCGGCCTGGCTTTAGGGGGAGGATTAGCAAGAGGAATTGCCCACATTGGAGTGTTAAAAGAATTAAACAGGGAAGGCATTCCTGTTGATTATATAGCCGGTACTAGCATGGGAAGCGTTATCGCTGCACTTTATGCCAGCGGATTAAAGTTAACCATGATCGAACAGCTTGCCAGAAGAATAAAGAGACGCACCTGGGTTGACCCCACCATACCTAAAATGGGCCTCATAGCCGGTGATCGCTTAGAAGAGCTTATGTCAGTTTTAACAGGGAGACGCGCTTTTGCAGATATGAATATTCCTCTGGCTGTGACCGTTGTGGAGATTGTTAAAGGAGAATTAGTAATAATTCGCGAGGGGTCAGTTGCCAGAGCAGTAAGAGCTTCATG
>PUKQ01000115.1 GCA_003550565.1 Syntrophomonadaceae bacterium | reverse complement strand
TTTTCCTCCAGCCAGTGAAAAAAATCCCGGTTTCCCAAAAAACCATACTTAATCACTTCCGCCACACCGGCTCTAAACTCCCTTTCCGTCAGGCTATCCAGTGTCTCCGGATCGATAACTACCAGTTGAGGTTGATAAAAGGCACCGATAAGATTCTTGCCGCGGGGGTGGTTAACCCCTACTTTTCCTCCCACACTGCTGTCTACCTGGGCTAAAAGTGTTGTGGGCACCTGCACAAACGGCACTCCCCGCAGGTAAGTAGCGGCCACAAACCCGGCTAAATCTCCCACCACACCGCCCCCGAGTGCCACAATGGGGGAACGGCGGTCTAACTCCGCTTCCAGGGCACGATCATATAATTTCTTCGCCTCATCCAGGTTTTTACTTTCTTCTCCTGCCTTTATTTGCCGGGGAAAAACTTCAAACCCGGCATCTTCCAGTGATTGCCGGGCTATATCGCCATAAAGGGGGTAAACCATAGTATCCGAAACCAGCAATACCTTTTTACCCGTATTCAGTTGCGCCAATTTTTCCCCCAGCCGAGGCAAACTGCCCCTTCCGATAAAAACGGGATAACTTTGCCCGCCGGGGCTTATTTCCACCATGTCCATTTTAATCACATCTCCTCTGCAAGGCAAGGGGACCAAGGCAAGAAAGGCAAGGGGACGAAAGGCAAGGGGACGGTTCTTTTGCCTTACATCACCAAAAGGCAAAAGAACCGTCCCCTTGCCTTTTTTTAATGTCTCATCAAATCCCGGTAGGCGCGGTAAAAAGTTTTCATTTCTTCCAGGGTGTCGCCCGCTATTTTCTCCCGGAAGGCCACGGCTAATTCCCAGGCCACAATTGCTTCCCCCACCACTGATGCAGCCGGAACCGCGCAAACATCTGCGCGCTCTACAGCAGCATCTGATTTTTCACCGGTGGCCAGATCAACGCTGGGCAGGGGGGTAGCCAGGGTGGGAATGGGCTTCATGGCTGCCCTCACCACCAGGGGTTCGCCGTTGGAAATCCCTCCCTCTATGCCGCCTGCCCGGTTTGTAGAACGGGCAACTTCACCGGAATCAGTGTAGTAAAAAGGATCATGCACCTTGCTGCCCCGCTCGGCGGCTGCCCGGCAGCCCAACCCTATCTCCACACCTTTGATGCCCTGCAAGCTCATCAAACCGCCTGCCAAACGCCCGTCCAATTTTCTATCTGCTTGCACGTGGCTCCCCAGGCCCGGCGGAACCCCGGTAACTATAATTTCAAATACTCCGCCCAGGGTATCCCCTTCTTCCTTAGCCCGGTCTATTGCCCCTATCATTTCCTTTTCTTTTTCCGCATCAGCACAACGCAAGGGTGACGATTCTATCTTTGCATACACCTGCGGCTCAGTTACCCGCATTTGACCGCCTTCATTATCTTTGCCGGTTTCATCTCCTATGCCGCCTATGGAAACTACGTGGCTGAAAACATGGATGTCCATTTTTTCCAAAATGCGGCGAGCCACGCTTCCCACAGCTACCCTTATGGCTGTTTCCCGGGCGCTCGACCTCTCCAGCACATCACGTAAATCTTTTCGCCCGTATTTAACCCCGCCGGCATAATCTGCATGACCCGGGCGAGGAGAAGTAACCGGTTCTACCCGGGCGGGTTTTTCTCCCTCGGGAGCCATAGTTTCCCGCCAGTTTTCCGCATCCCGGTTTTTAATTTGCAAAGTAAGAGGACTCCCTATGGTCTCATTAAACCTTAAACCCGAAATAAACTCCACCCGGTCACTTTCAATTTGCATACGTCCCCCGCGCCCATAACCCTGCTGCCGTCGTTTTAATTGCGTATTAATATATTCCGCATCAAGGTTAAGGCCTGCCGGGACACCTTCTATTATGGCCGTCAGGCAAAGCCCATGGGATTCTCCGCCGCTGAGATAGCGCATCTTTCCGACCTTCCTTTCTTATTTACGCGTGAAATCAAAGATTATAAATAATCATAAACTCACCATGTAAACGGTAATTTAAGAAATTTTTCGCTCCATGCCCAGCAAACTTTCCTTCCAGCTTTCACCGGCGCTAAAACCACCCATGCTTCCATCAGTCCTGATTACGCGATGGCACGGAATTAACAGGGGAAAGCGGTTGGCTGCAAGAACATTCCCCACCGCCCTGCCGGCCCCCGGGAAACCGGCCCGGTCAGCTACTTCCCCGTATGAAAGCACTTCTCCGTAGCCTATGCGCCGCACCACCTGCAAAACTCGCTGTTGAAACCATGTATAAGCGCTTAAATCCAGGGGATATTCCCGGATTATTTCCCCTCCGTTAAAGTAATGCACCAGATCTTCTTCCAATTCCGGCCAGGGGAAAAATCCTGCCGGGTAAGGCAATACAGCCTTTTCCCCTTCTTCACCCGGTAAAAATAGGCGATATATGCCCTGGGAGTGAAATAACAGCTGAAACCATCCTTTTTGCGTAATCATGCAATGCCTGAAAAGCTGCTGCATTTTAAACTCCCTCCAGGGGAACGGAATATCCCTTTCTACCTTCAAAACAGGTTATCTCCTTAACACCGGCTTCCCTTAATGCATCCATTGCCCGGGAAAAATGGCGCCCTACCTGTTCCGGGGAATGGGCATCCGAACCCAAAACCATCCTTACACCGTGGCGGGCGCATATATTTAACATCTCTTGAGACGGATAAAGCTCATTCACCGGAGCATCCAGACCCGCCGTATTAACCTCCAAACAGATATCTTTTTTATGCAGGAGCCCGGCTATCTCCTCGTAAAAAGGCATTACCAATTTTTTTTCCAACCGGTAACCGAATTTCTTCACCACGTCAATGTGCCCGATAATATCAAAAAGGCCGCTGTAACAAGCATCCCGCACCAGGGAAAAATAGCGGGCATATACCTCCTCCAGCGAGCAATCTTCAAACTCTCCGGAGTAGTAGGGGTGGGTAAAATCCCAATCATCCATAAAGTGGATTGAACCCATTACATAATCAAACGGGTAGAGCTCCAGTTGAGATTTAGCCAAATCTGTTTTTCCGGGGATGTAATCCACCTCAACGCCTGTTTTTACCGCAATCCCTTCTGCCGCCTGCGCAGTTTGCCGCACCATCTGCATGTAGCCATCTAACTCGGAAGCTTCCATGGTCACCTGTGTTTTCGGGGTAAAGTCCATTAACCCCAACGGAAAATGATCGGCAAACCCGACTTCCCGCAATCCGTTTTGCCGGGCGCATTGCACGTACTCTTCCAAGGTCCCCCGGGCATGGCAGCAGAGGTATGTGTGCAAGTGGTAGTCTATCATGAGCTTTTATCACCGGCGCGCCTGGCAGCCAGCTCTCCCAAAACCCGGTTAAAGCTTATTTCTTGGGATTCCAGCATCACCATAAGATGAAACAACAAATCAGCCGATTCTTTGATAATTTCCGAGTTGCTATTCTCTTCAAAAGCAAGAACAACCTCCATTGCTTCCTCCCCCACTTTTCGGGCTACTTCTTTTCTCTCACCGCCCAACAGAGATGCCACATAGGAATCTTCGGGGCGCTTCTCTTTACGTTCCCTAATTACTTCCGTGAGCTCCGAGAGAATAGTAGATGCACCGGCCTGCTTCCCGTTTTCCGTGCTCTGCTCAAGCAGAGGGTTAAAAAAGCAAGTATAGTGACCGGTGTGGCAAGCCATCCCCTTTTGCTCTACTTTGATGAGAAGAGTGTCGGCATCACAATCGTAAAAAATAGATTTTACATTTTGCACATGCCCGGAAGACTCGCCTTTCTGCCAGTAGCACTGTCGACTACGGCTCCAGAACCATGTATGCCCTGTTTCCATGGTTTTTTGCAGAGAATCACGGTTCATATAAGCCATCATCAAGACATCACCGGTATTTATATCCTGGATAATGGCCGGAATTAAGCCATCTGCGTTGTATTTTAACTGATCAATCATCTGGCTGTTTTTTTCCATGTCATCCATTGCGAAACACCTCAATATCACGTTTTTGCAAATAATCCTTAACTTCTTTAATGGTAAAACGGCGGTGATGAAAAACTGAAGCCGCCAGAACCGCATCTGCCCCTGCTTTTTCCAATACATCGGCAAAATGTTCCAGGGTTCCGGCTCCGCCGGAAGCTATCACCGGCAGTGATACTTCCCTGCAAACAGCACCCGTTAACTCCAGATCGTATCCATCTTTTAATCCATCCCGATCAATAGAAGTTAGCAATATTTCGGCAGCTCCCCTGCTTTCCACTTCCCGCGCCCATTCTATCGCCTTTAGCCCGGTAGGCTTTTTACCTCCGTGGGTATAAACTTCCCAGTCGTTCAAATCGGGATTCCACCTGGCATCAATGGCTACTACTATTCTTTTACCAAAGGAAGAAGCCGCTTCTTCAATAAAAGCCGGCCTTTTTATAGCCGGCGTATTAACGGAAACTTTATCTGCTCCCGCCTGGAAAAGATCTTCCATAAGCTCCGGTGAATTTATGCCTCCCCCCACACAAAGAGGGATGTTTATTTCTTCGGCAACACGTGAAACCAGTTCTATCACAGTTTGCCGTCCTTCCTCGGAGGCAGAAATATCCAGAAACACCAGTTCATCGGCGCCTTCATATTCATAAAAGCGGGCCAATTTCACCGGGTCGCCGGCTTTTTGTAAATTCTCAAAGGCTTTTCCTTTTACTACCTTGCCGTCTTTTACATCCAGGCAGGGAATTACCCTTTTACCCATTCCATCACCCCTTATTGTCATTTGCACCGGCAACAGCCAGCGCTTCCGGCAACGTCACCTGGCCTGTATAAAGCGCTTTTCCGATAATAACACCCTTAATTCTATAATTTTGCTGTAATTCTTTGAGTGCAATTACATCTTCTACGCGGGAAACCCCTCCCGAAGCTATGAGAGAAAGGTTCGTGCCCTGCGCCACTTTTTTTATGGCTTCCAGATTAGGCCCTCTAAGGGTGCCATCCCGGTTAATATCCGTATAGACAATCTCTTTGACTCCTAACCTTTCCAGGCGTTGAGCCAATTCTTCTACATCCAAAACCGTATCTTCCTTCCAACCACCGATGGCTACTTTGCCATTTCGCGCGTCAATTCCCACTATAATCCTTTCGCCGTGTTCTTCTAACAGTTCTTTGAGAAGTTCCGGATTTTCCACAGCCATCGTCCCCAAAATAACTTTAGAAACTCCCAACTGAAAAGCTTCTTCTACCGCCTTGCGGGAGCGCATGCCCCCGCCGAGTTGAAAAGGTATATTGATGGTAGAAGCTATCCGCTCCACTGCAGTGCCGTTAGCAGTTTTGCCGGAAAAAGCCCCGTCAAGATCAACGATGTGCAAGTATTTTGCCCCCAGTTCCTCCCATTGGCGGGCCACCTGTGCAGGTTCCTGGCTGTAAACGGTTTCTTGTTCGGGATTGCCGCGAAAAAGGCGCACACAGCATCCCCGGCGCAGATCAATAGCGGGTAAAATCAACAAATTAACTCACCTCTATGTAATAGTCCCTTTCGTGGACAGCACATCTTCCAGTCCCTCAAAGTAATCAGCAGCCTCCCCCATGGCTTTCCCTGTTCCCTTAAATACAGCCTCTGTTATATGGTGGCGGTTAATCCCGGCAAGATATTTTAAGTGCAGGTTCATCTGTGCCTCATTAACCGCCGCTCGCCAGAACTCTTCGATTAGTTCCACATCAAAATCTCCTACTTTGCCGGGCTGTAATGACAGATCATAATTCAGGTAAGGGCGCCCGGAAAAATCTAAGGCCACTAAAACGAGGGCGTCATCCATGGGTAAAATACAGGAGCCGTAGCGCTTGATACCTTTTTTATCCCCAAGGGCCTCTTTAATAGCCCTGCCCAGGCACAAACCAATATCCTCTACCAGGTGATGCGGCTCCACATGTAAGTCTCCCCGGGCACTGACTTCCAGGTCAAAAAAACTGTGCCGTGCCCACAACTCCAGCATATGTTCAAGGAACGGCACCCCTACTTCCAGCTTTGATTCGCCTTTCCCGTCCAGGTTAACCTGCAAATCAACGGTGGTTTCCTTAGTTTTCCTATTTACATTTGCTTTTCTACTCATTATCCATTCCTCCTTATTTGGACCGAAAGGGCATGGGCATCAAGCCCTTCAGCCATTGCGAGGGAATTAATGCCCGGCGCCGCTTCATGAAGAGCTTCCGGGGAATATGACATAGCCTGGGAATATTTTATAAAGTCATGCACCCCCAGGGGAGATGAATAACGAGCCGCCCTCCCCGTGGGCAAAACATGGTTGGCGCCAGCCCAATAATCTCCCAGTGCTTCCGGAGAAGAAGGCCCAAAAAATACACTACCGGCGTTATTGATTTTTTCCAGGTAGCTCCAGGGATCATTCAAGTGCACCTCCAGGTGCTCCGGAGCCACTAAATTAACAATTTCCCATACCTCATCAATGCCGGAGCTTACGATAATACCCCCTTGTTCGCGCAGGGATCGTTCTGCTATATCCCTGCGGGAAAGGCGGGGAAGTTGTTTTTCCAGTTCACCCTCCACTTTACGGGCAAAGTCCCGGCTCGGCGTTACCAGGTATACCTTTGATGACGGATCATGCTCTGCCTGTGACAGAAGGTCGGCGGCAACATAATCCGCATAACTATCATCATCAGCCACAATCATAATTTCACTGGGGCCGGCAAGCATATCAATACCCACCTCCCCAAAAACTTCCTTTTTCGCCAGGGTTACATAAATATTACCCGGCCCCACAATTTTATCCACGCGGGGAACAGTTTCGGTTCCATAAGCTAAAGCGGCTACTGCCTGGGCCCCGCCTACCTTGAAAATCTTTTTCGCCCCGGCTTGCCGGGCTGCATATAGGGTTACCGGATTCACCGTTCCATCCGATGCAGGAGGCGTGCATATATAAATATCCCTCACCCCCGCCACTACTGCGGGGACCGTTGTCATAAGCACGGAAGAAGGATAGGCCGCAGTTCCCCCGGGCACATATATGCCCGCCTTTTCCAGGGGGCGGTAAAACTGGCCCACTACAGTCCCTTCACCCTTTGACCAGAACGCCTGAGGCATCTGCATGGAATGATAGTGCTTAATATTTTCCAGGGCATGGGCAATGGCCTGCTTCAACTCGGGGTCAACACTTTGGGCTGCTTCCCTTTCCTCATCCTCACTTACTGTGAGACTGTTGAGATCAGCCCCGTCAAAGCGCGAAATATATTCCCGCAAAGCCCTATCACCATTGGCTCTCACTGCCTCTATTATTTCCCGCACCTTTTCCAATTCTGCGGCGTAATCCTGCCAGGAAAAGCTTGCAGAAAAATCTTTTTTAAACCGGTCTGAATCAAAAACTCTCAACAAGATGAAAAAGCCCCTTTCCTTACTCTTAAGGCCACATTAACACGAATGAATTCTACCACGTTCTTCTTGAAAATGTCAATTTTGCCTAATCCTCTGTCGCACTCTTCACCCACTTCCAAGCAACAAAATAAGTTAACAAGTTAACACACAGCGTTCCCAGTTAACCGTCGCAAGTCTTGCTCAAACGCGGGATACGAAATACCCGCACAACTTGTTCCTTTTACCTTTGTTTTGCCTGCGGCCACCAGTCCTGCCACAGTTAAAGCCATGGCCAGGCGATGATCGCCGTGACTGAAACATTCACTGCCCTTTAAAGGCTTGTTCCCCTCTATCTTCAATCCATCTTCCCGTTCTTCAATACATGCCCCCAGCCGAGAGAGTTCACGGGTGAGCAGCTGAATACGGTCCGACTCTTTTTTCCGCAATTCCCCGGCGCCCTTTATTTCCGTGGTCCCTTCAGCCATGAGAGCCGCCACGGCTATTACCGGGATTTCATCGATAAGGCGGGGTATAATATCTTCCTCCAGGGTCACCGCCTTCAAGCTTTCTTTGCCCATCACCCTGATATCCCCTACCGGTTCGTTGCCGAATTCCCGCCGGTTCAAAACCTCCAAATTTGCGCCCATTTCCTCTAAAACATCAAGAATACCCACGCGGGTCGGATTCAAGCCCACATCCCTTAAAATCACTTCTGCGCCCGGTATCACAGCTGCCGCCACCATCATGTAAGCCGCCGAGGAAATATCACCGGGAACTCTAACCCGGAAGCCGCTAAGTTGAGCCGGCCCTTTTAATGCTTTTATGCGGTTGTTCCATTCTAATTCCGCGCCGCATAACTCTAACATGCGTTCCGTGTGATCGCGGGAAGGCCGGGATTCTTTCACCACGGTTTTCCCGCGGGCATACAGGCCGGCCAGCAATACAGCAGACTTAACTTGAGCGCTGGGCACCGGCAATTCGTATTCAAGGGGAATTAACTCCCTCCCCTTGATATGGAGGGGGAGCCTGTCATCTCCATCTTTCCCCTTAATTTCGGCCCCCATATGCCTCAGGGGATTTACCACGCGAAGCATGGGACGGTTGCGGAGCGAATCATCCCCGGTCAACGTTGTGGAAAAAGGCTGGGCAGCCAGCGCCCCTAAGATAAGGCGAGCTGTAGTGCCGGAGTTTCCGGCATCCAGCGTCTCAGAAGGCTCCTTAAAATACAAACCTTTCCCTTCAATGCTAACCACAGTTCCGCTATCCTCAATCTCCACCCCCAGTAAACGCATACAACTTATGGTGGAAATACAATCTTCCCCCCGCAGAAAATTGGTTACCTCCGTTTTCCCCTTTGCCAGGGAACCAATTAACACCGACCGGTGAGAAATTGATTTATCCCCGGGAACCGTAACCTCACCGCAAAAGCGGCGGGGACGACTCACATTAATCTCATCTCCCATTCACTTCACCACCCCATAACCCCCACAACAATTTTATTTGCCTTCTAAGTATATCAAAAAATGTGACAGTGGGGACGGGGCATTTTTGTCACACATCCCAACGGTGCAGGTGCAAAAGGGGACGGTTCCTTTTGGCACCTTTTTTCTTGCCGTTAATTACTTGAACTGAGGCATAATTAATTACTCTGTCTCCTATTTACCAAAGAAAGCCGTTCCTTTTAGCGCCAAAAACCTGGCTAGCCTCTCCGCTTTACCCCAAAATGAAAGCAAAAATGTGACAAAATTGCCCCGTCCCCACTGACACACCCAAAAATTACCAAAAGGTGTCAAAAGGAACCGTCCCCTGCGGTACCTTACTGGCGTCGGTGGGCGCGGTAGCCTTCGTTTTTTAAAACATCCAGAGCATTGTCACGCTGATCTTGACTGCTAAATCCAAACCGGATGGAGCCGCCCTCTTCTTCCCGCACATGCAGTATCTCCACCTCGGCAATATTAAGCTCCTTTTCCCCCAAAAGGGTAGCTATCTTCCCAATGGCTCCCGGGGCATCTTTTACTAACACCACTACATCAAAAAGTTCCGGGAGGATACCCCTGCTTTTATGTGGAACCGCGTGCCGAAAATCCCTGGCCTCCGCCAGCTTTTGCTCCAGGTCACTTTCTTTTCCTTCTTTTATAATTAAACGGAAATTTTCCAACTCCTCCATATAAAGGCCCAAAAAATGATCGATAGCCTGCCGGTTAGTAATACATATGTCACGCCAAATTTCAGTATTCCCCATAGCCACCCGCGTAGTATCGCGAAATCCGCCTGCCGCCAGCAATTTTACCAGATCCTCTTTTTCATCGCCTGCTGCAAGGCTAACAAGCGCTACCGCTATCAGATGAGGCAGGTGACTTACCAGCGCTACCAGGTGATCGTGATCTTCCGGCGAAAGAATTAAAGGCTGCGCCCCGATACCATAAACCATCTGTTGCAGAATCTCCACCTGCTTGGTGGGCACATTTTTGTGCGGCGTTAACACATAAATCGCATTTTCCCACAAGGTAGGATCCGCCGCCCCAATACCCGACTCATCAGATCCGGTCATGGGGTGTCCACCCACAAGTATGACTTCAGCCGGAATGTGCTCCGCAAGCTCCTCAAGAATATTATGCTTGGTGCTACCCACATCTGTTACTATTGTTCCCGGTGCCAAATACGAAGCACACCCCTTTAAGATTTCGCTGCTAAAGCGAACCGGCACAGCCAACACCACCAGATCTGCCCCCTCTACAGCCGCTGCAGGGCTATCCACAAACCAGTCAATGGCACCTTTTTCCCGGGCTAGCTGTGAAACCCGGCTATCCCGATCATAGCCCACCACTTCTCCGGCCACGCCCCGTTCCCGCAACGCCATTCCCAAAGAACCACCCATAAGGCCGGTCCCCAGTAAAGCCACCCGATTAAATATTTGAAAGTTATAATTTTCTTCCCACACAGGCAGCCACCTCTTTCAACTCTTTCATCATTCCAGAAAAATTATCCGGGGCAAGAGATTGATGGCCATCAGAAAAGGCCTCTTCCGGACGCTGGTGAACTTCCACCAGTAAACCGTCCGCTCCGGCGGCAATAGCCGCTTTACTCATGGCAGGAACCGTTTGCCGGCGCCCCGTCCCGTGACTGGGATCTACTACTACCGGCAGGTGACTCAACTCTTTTAAAACCGGAACAGCACTGAGATCAAGCGTATTACGAGTATATGTCTCAAATGTCCGGATCCCGCGCTCACACAAAATTACATTCTTGTTGCCATTACTCATTATATACTCCGCTGCCATCAACCACTCTTCAATTGTAGCAGACATTCCCCTTTTAAGCAGTACCGGTTTATTTATTTTACCCAACTCCTGTAGAAGATAAAAATTCTGCATATTCCTGGTCCCTACCTGCAAAATATCCACATTTTCTTCTAAAACACCCACATTAAAGGGATCCACAACTTCAGTAATAATGAGAAGGCCGGTGGCTTCCCGCACCTCATTCAAAATTTTCAACCCTTCCTTTTGCATTCCCTGAAAAGTGTAGGGAGAAGTGCGCGGCTTAAAAGCGCCTCCCCGCAGCACTTGTGCCCCTTCTTTCCCCACGATACGGGCAATTTCCAGCAAATTATCTCTTCCTTCCACCGCGCAGGGGCCGGCCATTATTACTATTTCTTCCCCACCAATTGTAAGTCCGCTGTCACCCAGAGGAACAATCGAATCCCGGGGATGAAAATCCCGGCAAGCCAGCTTGAACGGTTTTGATATAGGAATTACCTTTTCTACACCGGGAATAGCCTCCAGATGTTCGGCTATACCTTCCCGGGGTTGCCCCAACACCCCTAAAATAGTTCTGTTCTCACCGGTAGAACGGTGAATACTGTAGCCCTGTTTTTCCAGTCTTTCCGATATTTCCGCAATATCTTCTTCGGTAGTATCAGGTTTCATGACTACAATCATTTTAAAAATACCCCCTTTACCTTTGTTTAATCCATCAAAATACAAAATAAAAAAGCTCACACTAAAAAAAAGCCTCCATCCCTTTGCGGGACGGAAGCTTATATCCGCGGTACCACCCTCTTTGGGCCAAGGCCCCTCTCATCTAAGGGTACTCAGAGAAAATATTTATTCTCTTTTATACCCCCCTTCCTTTTAACGGCGGAAGATCCCGTCGGCGCCTACTCCCTTCAATCAAGGTTTCGGGCCGCTGCTCGGGGGTGTATTTCACGCTGTCTTAATACCGGGTCGCAGCTCCCCCCGGCTCTCTGCAATCAAGAACCGGCGCTACTTCTCCCCTTCATCGCCTGTGTTCATATCAAATTGTTTCATTTACGGTTCAAAAAATATTAAATCGGCTGACAAAGCCATTTTTCTATTGTTGTATAATATGTTAAATCATTTTGTAAAGAAAATCAAGCACAAGCAGGACTTTTCTTTTACTAAGCGAAGAATTAATAAGAGGAACCTCAATCAAACACTTTTCTCCTCCTGGATTTTATTTAAAGTGGGCGAGGTTCCTCTTTTTATAGATTTGAAATGTTTATCTGCTAAATCCCTACAATAATTTTACACTATATACACATCCTATACGTAAATCTCTTTTTGAAGCAACAAACCCTATTTCAAGTACTATTTTTTTGAGGCAACGAATCCCCGTTAACATTATCTTTTATTTTGAGGCAACAGGGACTGCTTATCCATTCCACGGGTTCCAGCCTCATAATTTTTTTATAATCACTCCTTATCACACCTTGCTATCCTCTTTTTTCCCGGGCTGGAAATGCTCATGAAGAGTTCTAATGGCTTTCCCCAGGTCTTCCTCTCTCACCAGTATACATATAGTAATATTGGAATCTCCCGTTTGCAGAATCTCAATACTATGCTGCTGCAAAGCTTTTACCACCTGGGCCATCACCCCGGGGATGTTACGCATACCCACCCCCACCACAGATACTTTGGCGCAGTCTTTTTGGATGCGGTAATCCAGGCTTAAATTTTGCAAAACCCTCTCCGTCCGCTTAATCACATCTTGTTTCACCGAGAAAACCTTCAGGTTGGGGAAAACTCCGATAAGGTCAATACTAACCCCCGCTTCTCCCAGCTTTTCAAACAATTCCAACTCCAGATGCGCATCCGGCTCAGCAAAATCCACCATAAACTGCGCCAGGTCACTGATATGGGCAATGCCGGTAACTACCTGCCGTGGATTAACCCCGTAATCTTTTCCGCATATATCCGATTCCTCCGAAATAATTGTTCCCGGTCCACTATCGGTTAAATTCCGCACTGCCAATGTAACATTGTTTTTCATGGCCACCTCTATGGCCGTGGGATGAATAACCCGAGCCCCTTCATAAGCTAATTGGCTGACTTCGCTGTAATTAATGCGATCAATAATGCGAGCCTCCTCCAGAATGCGGGGATCCGCCGTAGCAACTCCGCTGACATCCGTAAATATATCTACCCGCTCGGCATCAAGGGCCGCTCCCAAAATCACGGCAGTGGTATCGCTACCGCCCCTGCCCATGGTATTTATTTCTCCCTCGGGCGTGGATCCCTGAAAACCTGCCACTACCGGCACCACCTTATCATCAATAAAACTGCATAAATGATCAGGGCAGCAATCTACCACCTGGGCATTGGCATAATTCCCGTCAGTAACCATGCCGGCTTGAGCGCCGGTAAGGGCGGAAGCCTTAATTCCCTCCGCGTTTAGCATAGAAGATAAAACCACAGCCGAAAGAATTTCTCCACATGACATAACCAGGTCAACTTCCCGCAGTGAAACGTCCGGATAAATGTCCTCCGCCAGTGCTTTCAGGGTATCGGTGGCATAAGGGTCGCCTTTTCGCCCCATGGCAGACACAACCACCACCGGTTGGCATCCTTCCTGCAAAGTCTCCTTAATTCTTTCTATTACCTGGCTGCGAAGTTCGGGAGTTCCCACTGAGGTGCCGCCGAATTTTTGGATTATTATACTCAAATCCTTTCCTCCTCTATCTTTATCAAATATAATTACTTATTAAAACCTCACAACTACTATTCATTATTTGTTTTTTTATCAAGCAAAATATATTTGCCCACCTGCTGTTGCTTTTATGTTGCTTTTATTTTAAACCACCTATGCCAGCAGTTCCGCAATTTGGATGGAATTGGTTGCCGCTCCCTTGCGCAGGTTGTCCGAAACTACCCACATGTTTAATCCTCTTTCCACGGAAATATCACGCCTGATCCTTCCGACAAAAACTTCGTTGCGCCCATCAGCGTCAATGGGCATGGGATAAATCAGGTTTGCAGGATCATCCTGCACAACAATGCCCGGAAATTCCTCCAAAATTTCCCGGGCCCTTGCAGGGGTTATATCCCGGGCAAACTCCACATTAACCGATTCGGAGTGGCCGTTAAATATAGGAGCACGCACCGTGGTAGCCGTAATCCGCATCTCCGGCAAGCCCATAATTTTTCGTGTTTCCTTGATCATTTTCAGTTCCTCTTTGCTGTAACCATCTTCCCCGAATACATCGAGTTGAGGCACCAGGTTGTAAGCTATCTGGTAACTCCTGGCTGCCCCTTTATGTGGAATATATTCCGCTTTAATTTCCTTTCCATCCAGGTAAGCCCTGCTTTGGGTTTCCAATTCATCCATAGCTTCTTTTCCCGATCCGGAAACCGCCTGGTAAGTAGAAACTACCACCCTTTCTATCTCCGCTTCTTGATGCAGCGGCTTCAAAACCACCACCATCTGGATGGTGGAGCAATTGGGATTGGCAATTATGCCTTTGTGTTTCCGGGCTGCATCCGGATTAACTTCAGGGACCACCAGCGGCACATCATCTTTTAAGCGAAAAGCACTGCTATTATCTACCACCACCGTGCCATGCTTCACCGCTTCGGGGGCATACTGCTCGCTAATATCCCCGCCGGCGCTGAAAAAAGCAAAGTCCACCCCTTTAAAAGCCTCGGAATTAAGCTCTTCTACCACATATTCCCTTTTTCCCACCTTCACTTTTGAGCCGGCGGAACGCGCAGATGCCAGCATCTTCAGGTCTTTATACGGAAACTGCCTCTCCTCAAGAACCTGAGCCATCTTCTGCCCTACCATACCGGTAGCCCCCACAACAGCTACACTATACTTTGTCATAATCATTTACCCTCCTTTGTCCTGAGGTGCAAAAGGGGACGGTTCCTTTTGACACCTTTTTTCCTGTTTTTTCTATCTTGCTTATTACCCTCTGGGGTGCAAAAGGGGACGGTTCCTTTTGACACCTCTTTCTCTTGCTTTTTCTATCTCACATATTCCCCTGAGGTGTCAAAAGGAACCGTCCCCTTTTGCACCTAGTTTATATTAAAAACTTATAGCTTCACCAAGGCGTGACATAGCCTCTTTCAAGCGAGAAACTTCCACGGTAAGGGCAATGCGGAAATATCCTTCCCCATACTTACCAAAACCGCTTCCCGGGGTTACCACCACCCCTGTTTCTTCAAGCACCTTACTCACAAAACTCTGGGAAGTATAACCCTCGGGGACGGGTGCCCAAAAGTAAAAACTGGCTTTGGGTGGGCTTATGTTCCAGCCCATCTTCTTTAAACCATCAGCCACTACATCCCGGCGTTCCTGGTATAAGTGCTGCAGCTCTTCAATAAAACTGTCCCGGCGGGGGTTAGTCAATGCCTCCACTCCGGCATACTGCACGGCCTGGAAAAACCCGGAATCAATATTGGTTTTAAAGCGGCTGAGGGCTTCCAGGGCTTCACCGTTCCCCACCGCGTAGCCAATACGCCATCCGGTCATGTTAAAAGTCTTGGAAAGGGAATTGAATTCTATGCCTACATCCCTTGCTCCCTCAACTTCCAACAGGCTCATGGGCCTAAATCCGTCGAAGGCCAGTTCCGAGTAAGCGGCATCATGGCAGATGAGAATATTATTCTTGCGCGCAAATGCCACCACCCGCTCTAAAAATTCAGGTGTAGCCACTGCCCCCGTGGGATTATTGGGATAATTAATAAATAACAGCTTCGCCTTTTCTAAAACTTCTTCCGGAATTCCCTCCAGGTCCGGAAAGTAATCGTTTTCTTCCCGCAGAGGCATGCGGTAAGACTCCCCGCCCGCAAAAAGAGTGCCTATCCCATACACGGGATATCCCGGATCCGGCACCAGGTTTATATCACCCGGGTTAACGAACGCAAAGTGCACGTGAGCGATCCCTTCCTTGGAACCAATAAGGGGCAATACCTCGGCACCCGGATCCAACTTCACATTATGCCGTTCCCGGTAATACTGAGCTACTGCCTCTTTAAAATCATGCAGTCCCTCGTCGGGGGGATAGCTGTGATTTTTGGGATCCCGCACTTCCTGAACCATCCTCTCAATAACATATTCAGGAGTGGAAGTATCCGGATCGCCAATGCCCAACTTTATAACATCCATTCCTTTTTCCCGGACTTCCCGAATTTTCCGATCAATCTCTACAAATAAATAGGGGGGCAATTGTTTAATTCTATCTGCCGGTTCAATCAACTGAATCAACCTCCTCAATTAATTCTTCATTAATTTTTCACTTATTTTTTACTAATATTTCACTAATTCTTTATTTTTCATTACAAAATGCATTAAATCCCCTGACCCATTCTTGCTTTTCTTACTTACTTACTTACTTACTTAATTTTTTCTTGCTTAATTCTTACTTACTGGATTATTCTTTTATCATCTGGTTTTACTCGCTTTATCTTTCTTTTCCTCTTTTATCCTCCCTTATCCCCACTTTTTCTCATTTTATTGTTTCTCTCCATGCACTTCCCCTTCAAACACCTTTTCAACCGGTCCTTCCATTAATACGTCCCCATCTTCCTTCCATTGAATCCGCAGCATCCCTCCCGGTAAATATACCTCCACGGGATGCTTGCCATCCAACCTGCCCAACTGCACCCCGGCTACCACTGCCGCGCAAGCTCCGGTTCCGCAAGCAAGGGTTCTGCCGGCACCTCTTTCCCACACATTTACCTCTATCCGCTGCGGGTTTAACACCTTTACAAATTCCACATTCGCCCTCCGGGGGAACATAGAATGATGCTCCAATAAGGGCCCCACCGTTTCCAGGGAAATATTATCGGCATGATCAGGATAAATAACGCAGTGCGGATTTCCCATACCCACCGCCGAGAAGTAAAAAGTATTATCTCCCGCCGTAATCTCCTCATTAACAATTTTCCGGCTCGCGCCGTTAACAGGAACTAAATCACTTCTCAACTCCGGCACCCCCATATTAACCCTCACCATTCCATCCGGTAGAAGCATCGTATTTTTTTGCGTGCCGCCGACCTCAATAACCAGGCGTTCACCGGTATCAAACCGCTCTTTAATATAGGAAGCAACACAGCGCAGGGCATTCCCGCACATTTCCGCTTCACTGCCGTCAGCATTAAAAATGCGCATCCGGTAATCAGCTTCTGCGGAAGGCTGAATAAGCACCAAACCGTCAGCCCCCACCGACCAGCGGCGCCGGCACAAATCCTGCGCCCGGCCAGAAGGATCGCTCGCCTGCAAGTCCAAATCTTCTACGATAATAAAATCATTGCCCAGCCCATGCATCTTCGTAAAATTCATTCTCGGGCCCCCTCTTTCCCTTTCCGTAGATGAGGCGGAATTACTTCACCCTGCACCTTCTCTTCATAAGTTTCCCTGCTTACCACTGTTTCCGCCTTGCCCCGGCGGACAAACACTACCGCCGGGCGAAGATTTCGGTTATAATCACTGTACATGGAAAATGTATAAGCCCCCGTACTAAAAACGGCTAAAATATCACCTTTTTGGGGGCGGGGAATCTGTAGATCTTTAATTAAAATATCCCCCGACTCACAAGCCTTTCCGGCAACAGTTACCGTAATCTCCGGCGGAGAACCCGCCCGATTGGCTAAAACACCCTCATAAACCGCGCCGTATAACGCCGGCCTCAGGTTATCCATCATCCCTCCATCTACAGACACATAAGTCCGCACACCGGTAATTTCTTTGATGGTCCCCACCGTGTATAAAGTTAATCCCGGCTCTCCGATAATAGAACGCCCCGGTTCCATCATCAGGCGCGGCAAGGGGAAATCAAGTCTTTCACACTCTTCCTGCACCGCCTTGGCAAGTGCCCGCACAAAATCTTCTATTTTGACAAATAAATCTTGGGAATTATGGCGTATTCCCAAGCCACCCCCCGTGTTCAACTCGCCCAGCTCTAACCCGGTAACTTCCTTCACTTCCTGCAAAAAGCCCACCATCTTTTGGGCTACCAGGCGAAAAGGCTTCTCCCAGTCAAATATTTGTGAGCCGATATGACAGTGGATTCCCCGCAAAGAAAGATGAGAAAAAGCAATAGCCTGCTTTACCGCCTCCATCGCCTGTCCATCATCAATTCCCAGGCCAAACTTGGAATCAATCTGGCCCGTCTGAATATAATTATGGGTGTGCGGTGCTACTCCCGGCTTCACCCGGAGTAGTATTTCCGCCACTACTCCTTTGGCGGCGGCAAGTTCATTTAAAAGCTCTAACTCCATGAGGCTGTCCACAACTATCCGTCCCACCCCATGTTCCAATGCCATGTCCAGTTCTTCCGGAGTTTTATTGTTACCGTGGAAATAAACCCGCTCCATGGGATATCCTGCCTTCAGAGCCGTATAAAATTCCCCCCCGGAAACCACATCCAGGGATATATCCTCTTCTTCCAACAAGCAGCACATTGCCCCGATAAGAAAAGCTTTCCCTGCAAAAATAATCTCTCCATTTCCCTGCGGATAACAATCTTTTAAGGTGGAAAGATAAGCCCTGCACCTTTGACGAATCTGCTCCTCATCATAAACATAAAGAGGAGTTCCATACTCTTGCGCCAGCTTTACCAGATCATAATTTTCCATCTCCAGGTGGTTTTGAGCATTTACCTGCAGCCATTCCTGAAAAATCATTTTTTTTCATCTCCTTATCAATAATCTCTAAAAAACCCTCATAAACGTAAAAACGGCTAACCTTTACGCGCTAGCCGATGATGATTATAATACCTACACCTCTCTTCAGCTTACGCGAGATAGCTCACCACCACAGGCCCAAGGCTAAGCTTGTAGTGACAGTCCGCCAGCTCTTCGCATGACGGCCCAGCACCCGGCGCCGGGAAACCGGGAACTTCGGCGGCAGCCCCTTTCATTTATTTCATCGGGTCCCTTACCCTTCCCTAAAACTACTCATGACGTGCCGCGCCTCTACCCCACCTCCAAGCGAGATGAGGTATTTCCATTTTAAATTCTTTTCGTATTGTAACACGACATCATTATCAAAACAAGCATAAATTTTTTTTCACAAAGGGTAAGTGCTCACCATCATAATAAAACATTTAACTTTCAAGAATTTCCCTATAAAATCCGTCATTATCATTGAAATAAATACATCAATATTAGCATGTGAACAAATATCATGTATAATAGGGATAAAGAACTTAAAGGATGGCGCGTTGATGAAAAAGCCGGCCCAGGCACTTTTAGAAAAATTCATACGCGAGCGCAACCTGCAATTAATTAATGAACGGGCACGTGTAGGAATTATTCAAGGATGGGTAAGCATAACGGGCAATTTGATCATTGCCCTGGCAAAAGTTATCTGCGCTCTTTTTACCGGCAGTATTTCACTTTTGGCCGATGCCATGCATACAATTTCAGATATCGCCACCTCTGCCGTTGTTCTAGTCGGTTTTGGCTTTTCCAAAAAGGAAGCAGATGCCCAGCACCCCTTCGGCCACGGACGCATAGAATACTTCGCCGGCCTGATTATTGCCTTAATGCTCATAGGGGCTGGGGTTTCTTTTATAATAACCGCCTACGACCGTTTAATGGCAGGCATTGTCATGGAACCCAGCCTGCTTGCCATATTTCTGGTTTTATTTACCATTATCTTCAAGGAATTTTTGTGTCAATTTTCTATTGCCGCCGCTAAAAGAATTGACTCAGATACTCTCCTGGCAGATGCCATGCATCACCGCACCGATAGCCTTACCACCCTGGCAGTCTTGATAGCCATTACCGGAGCTTACTTTAACATGGGTTACCTGGATTCCATATTTGGCTTCGGCGTTGCCGCTTATATAATTTACATCGGAATCAAAATTGCCCGCAATTCCATTAACAGACTGATGGGAACCGCCCCCAGCGATGAAACCCACGCTCAAATACTTGATTCCATTCTGGATACAAACGGTGTCCTTAGCGCCCATGATTTGCATATACATGACTACGGGGCCCACAAATCTATCACCGTGCACATAGAAGTAGACGGCAACTTGAGTATGCATGAAGCCCATAACATTGCGCATAGGGTAGAAAATAATCTGCGGGAAAAAAACAGCTGTCACTGCGTAGTTCATCTCGATCCCCACAACAGGGAAAACTCTCCGGAATAACAGGCAGGGGGACGGTTCCTTTGCCTTTCCTTGCGAAGCGCCCACGTAGCTTGCAGGCAAAAGAACCGTCCCCTTGCCTGTGCGTAGCTTGCAGGCAAAAGAACCGTCCCCTTGCCTGCCCGTAGCTTGCAGGCAAAAGAACCGTCCCCTTCCCTGCCTGCCTGGAACCGTCCCCTTGCCTGTGATGCCTTAATAATCTGAAGGCACATCTGCTTCACACTCATCCTCCGCCGCCTCAGCCAGTGATTTTATAACCGGCAGGTAGCGTTTTTCATCTTCCAGCCTGTTGTTCCAAACTCTAATTCCAACAATCACAGCCAGCAAGAGCACTGCTCCAATGCCTATCGCCAATAAAACTTCATCCCCTCTATAGTTAAAAAGGCGGGCAAAGGTAATACCACCAAAGACCCCCACCAAAAGCGCTATCACAGGGAGCATGTACAGCACAAACGAAAAACGAAGCATCTGGGCATCATCTACCTCAACATTAACCAGCTGGCCTTCACTTGCATTAATGGGATTTTTAACTTCAAACTTTTCTTTATCTTTATCATCAACATTGATAAAACCACCGCAGCCGCCGCACTTTTTGCAAGCCGTATGCCTGCGCATTGCCACCATTGCTGTTTCTCCCTTTTTTTCCAATACAACTCCCACGCGCTCCATCTCGCTCCCCCCCTGAATAAATCCTAAGTACTGAGGCTGTCTCCGGGTAATTTAGGCTTATTTTTAAGTCGTATTTTATATTCTAATGAACTTAAGTTTTACCAGCTTTAGTTGCTAGTGACGACTCCTCGGATTAAAGCCCGAGGTTTTCCCGGCGTAATTCTATAACTAATAGTATCTTAACACATACCAGCAATATTCTAAAATATTCAATTCAACTGATTGCCTCTTTAAATTCTTTAACTTTACTTCGCACCAGTAAAGGCAAGCGTTCAAAGTTTTGTTCATTATTTTCAATTTCTTTGACCAAAACACTGCCTATTATGACTCCATCAGCTTCTTTGGAAATGTGGCGGGCCTGTTCCGGATGCGATATCCCAAAACCAACCAGCAGCGGAGTACTGGTAAACTTACGAAGTCTTTGCAACGTCGAGAATATTTCCGGGGAAATATTCTCTCTCATCCCGGTAACTCCTGCCTGAGATACACAATAGATAAACCCCCGGGCCTTTTTTGCTAAGTTTTCCATCCGCTTTTCTTCCGTAGTAGTCGCTAATAGATCAACAAATATGGGCTCGCTTATATCTTCTTCTTTTGCCAGCAGTTCTTTTTCCTCCAAAGGTAAATCAGGAATTATAAGGCCATCCACCCCTTTACTTATAGCCTTTTCTTTAAAAGCAGGTACTCCAAATTGAAAAATCGTGTTGAAATATAACAATAAAACTATGGGCATGTTTTTGTATTTTCCTCGCAAGTGTTCTGCCATGTCCAGTATATGATTAACATTTATGCCTTTATCCAGGGCCCTGCGGGCTGCTTTTTGGTTTACAGGCCCATCAGCAAGGGGATCACTGAAAGGCACACCTATCTCCAAAATATCCGCCCCGCCCTCTATAGCCGCTTCGCATAAAGCAAGTGAAACATTAAATTCAGGATCCCCCCCCATTAAAAAGGCGGCCAGCGCCTTTTCATTATGCTCCCTTAATTGCTTAAATTTATTCTCCAAACGGTTATTGAGCTTTTTCACCTTAATTATCTCCTTCTCCCAAATCTTTTTCCTCTGATTTTACCCCTTCAGAGTTACTATTTTCCAGATAAGAATTTACCATGTCCAGGTCTTTATCACCGCGTCCTGATAGATTAATAATTACTATTGAGTTTTTAGATTCTCCCCTGGCCCGCAAACTCTCAGCCAGGTAAGGAAGGTAAGCAATGGCATGGCTGCTTTCCATGGCAGGCAATATTCCTTCTTTCTGCCCCATCGTCATGAATGCTTCCAGGGCTTCTTTATCGCTTACGGATACATATTGCGCCCTGCCGCTATCTTTTAAGAAGCTATGTTCGGGCCCCACCCCGGGATAATCCAGCCCCGCGGAAATGGAATGAACCGGCATTATTTGCCCATCCACATCCTGTAACAAATAACTAAGGTTTCCATGAAAAACCCCGGGATTGCCCCGAAGCAATGTTGATGAATGTTGCCCTCGTTGGCTTCCCTCACCTCCGGCTTCTATGCCGGTTAGGGTGACTTCCCGGTGTGGAATAAAGGAGGCAAATATTCCTATGGCATTGCTCCCGCCTCCTACACAGGCCAAAATATGGTCGGGCAATCTGCCTTCCCTCTCCTTAATTTGTTCTTTAACTTCTTGCCCAATAACCGACTGAAAATCACGCACTATTCGGGGAAACGGATGAGGCCCCACTACAGAACCGATAATGTAGTGAGTACTGTCAATGGTGGCAATCCACTCTCGCAAAGCTTCATTGGTCGCTTCTTTTAAAGTTTTATCGCCACTTTCAACCTCTCTTACATGCGCACCCAACAGGCGCATGCGAAATACATTCGGTCTTTGGCGGCGAATATCTTCCGCCCCCATAAAAATGGTACATTCTAATCCTAGTAAAGCCGCCGTAGTTGCCACTGCAACTCCATGCTGCCCTGCGCCGGTTTCTGCAATAACCCTTTTCTTTCCCATCCGCGTGGCTAAAAGAGCCTGCCCCAGGGCATTATTAATTTTATGGGCCCCCGTATGGCAAAGGTCCTCCCTTTTGAGATACAGCCCCGGAATTCCGTAATACTCACCCAATCGCCTGGCGTGATATAAAGGCGTGGGCCGGCCTGCATATTGACAAAGATAATGGTGGAATTCTTCTTGAAAATTGGTATCCTTTTTCATTAAATCATAGACTTCTTCCAGTTCAATAACGGCAGACATAAGGGTTTCCGGAAGAAACCTTCCCCCATAACGGCCAAAATATCCGTTTTCATCCGGCAATTTGTTCACTTCCATATTTTTTCATCCTTTCCCGAGCACGTTGTTGTTGTCCCGGCGAATTTTATTTTATTGACTTCCCGCACCAAAATCCTGATCAATTCCCGGCTTTTGACCCCGTTTTTTTCGGCACCACTGCTTACATCCACGGCATAGGGATTAACACTTAATATGGCATCTTTTATATTGGCAGTATTTATCCCCCCGGCCAGGATAAGGGGTAAAGATAATTTCCCAAAAGGCCTGGCTATATTCCAATCAAATGTTACCCCACCCCCTCCCTTTTTATCAGGGTAGCTGGAATCCAGGAGAACGGCATCCACGGGATATTTCTTCACCTGAGCCAACTCCAATTCATCGGTTGCGGCAAAAGATTTCACGAGCACGTAACCCCCAAATTTTCTACAATATTCCGGCGTTTCCCGGCCGTGGAATTGAAGGGTGTCCAGATTGCACCACCGAGCAATTTTCAATACTTTATCCGGATCTTCATCAACAAAAACCCCTACCCGTGAAACAAAAGGAGGGATCCGCGAAGTAATCTTTTGTGCTGTTTCCACATCCACCTGACGGGGACTATCCGCAAAAACCAACCCCACTGCATCGACTCCCTCTTCCACAGCCATAGCTGCTTCATAGGCATTCTGCAAGCCGCATATTTTCAATTTCATTCCTCTCCACAGCCTCCCTCCTCTTCCAATAGCCTAAGTTCTATTATCTTTTCACCGGGATTATCTGCAGTAATTAGGCTTTTTCCCACCAGTACCGCAGAAATTCCGGCTTCATCTCGCAAACGCTTCACCTGCTCAACATTATCAATTCCGCTTTCAGAAACTCTCAAAACCCCCGGAGAGATAAGGGGTGCTAATTCCAGGGTCCTGTTTAAATCCACTTGTAATGTGTTTAAATCGCGATTGTTGATGCCAATAATCTTACTCCCCGCTTGAAGAGCTCTATTTACCTCTTCCGGTGTCCCCACTTCCACCAGCGCGGACATTTTCAATCCTCTGGACAATGACAGTAGTTTCTCCAATCGCTCCTGTTTCAAGCAAGAAACTATTAGCAGGACTGCATCTGCACCCATTACTCTTGACTCATAAAGCTGGTACTCATCAACGATAAAGTCTTTGCGCAATATGGGAATTTCCGTCACATGCTTTGCTTCTTTCATGTCCTCCAGTGAACCACCAAAATAATTAATATCGGTTAAAACAGAAACTGCAGCAGCCCCGTTTTTCTGGTAATATCGGGCAATGTCACCCGGGCTGTAATCATTCCCGAAAGAAGAATTTAGCTTTCCATGGGAAGGAGAAGCCTTTTTCACCTCCGCAATAACTTTTACTCCCTTTCCACTGTGTAAAGCGCCCTCAAAATCACGTGGCACCGGTGAAAATTCCAGTTGTTTTTCCAACATTTTTAACGGCATATTCTCTTTTCTCTGAGATATTTCCCGGTATTTGGTATTGATTATTTGGGTAAGCATTGTATCCTCCTCAATTTCTTCAAGTTTAAGACCTCATGTCTTCATCTTCCTTAAACTTTCCAACACTTTCATAGATGCTCCCGAATCTATGGACGTCCTGGACAATTCTATACCTTCCCGTAAACTGCCAACCTTTCCGGATACATAAATAGCAGCACCGGCATTCAATAAAACCACATCACGTCGAGGTCCCTGTTCTCCATTTAATACCGACAGGCAAATATCAACATTAGTGGACTCATTTCCGCCACCTACATGTTCCAGGGGCACCCTGGAAAACCCATAATCTTCCGGAGAAATTGTAAAACTTGTTATATTGCTGTTTTTCAACTCTGTAACCCGCGTTTCTCCAGCCAGGGAAATCTCATCGGTGCCGTCACAACCATGAACAATTAGGGTATGTTCAGAACCAAGACAGGAAAGCACTTGAGCCATTTTTTCGGTCAAATGGGCATCAAAAACTCCTATGACCTGTTTTTTTACTTTCGCCGGGTTGTTCAAAGGCCCTAAAATATTAAAAACAGTCCTTATCCCCAAAGACTTCCGGGCGGGCAAAGCTCTACCCATTGCCGGATGCATGAGAGGAGCAAAGAGAAAAGCTATTTTGCTCCTTTTCAAGCAACCGGCTGTTTCTGCAGGTGTCATTTCCACATCTATGCCTAGTTTTTCCCAGAGGTCAGCGCTACCACATTTGCCGGACACGGCCCTGTTTCCATGTTTTGCCACCGGCACACCGGCGCCGGCCACCACAAAAGCGCTAACTGAAGAAATATTAAACGTACCTTTGCCATCACCGCCGGTCCCGCAAGTATCTACCATCAAGGGATGGTGATATGGAACTTCCTTGCTGTGCTCTCTTATAGCCAGGCAACTTCCAATTAATTCATCTTCACTTTCTCCCTTGCAACGCAATGCCGTCAAATAAGAAGCAATTTGCGCATCATTAACTTCTCCGGACATAATCATGTCCATTACTTTGTAAGCTTCCTCCCGGCTTAAATTTTCCCCTTTTATTAATTTATTCAGAATATCCTTAATCATATTCTGCCTCCTTCATAAATAACTCCCTTAACTCAAGCAAAGATAACCGCAAATGTACTGTCTTTATCCCGTTTTTTCACTTCCTTTGGCTCCTCTTTCGCCTGCAGATAAGCTCGCCAGAAAATTTGAAAGTATGCGGGAGCCATGAGGCGTAAAATAAGACTCAGGATGAAATTGCACTCCCACTACTTGTGCATAATGTCGGTGGCGGATGCCCATAATTTCCCCTTCGGCAGTGCGGGCAATAACTTCCATAGAAGAAGGCAAAGATGAAGAATCCAATAACAAAGAATGATAACGCATTCCCTCCATGGGAGACTCGATTCCGGCAAAAATTGGATCTCCATAATGATAAATCTGAGATGTTTTACCATGCATCAAACAACAACTTTTGATTATTCTTCCTCCGAAGTAAACTCCAATGGACTGATGCCCCAGGCAAACACCCAATATGGGTAACCTTTCCCGCAAATGTCCTATCGTTTGGAGGCTCATCCCGGCAGATTCAGGCACCCCCGGACCGGGCGAAATAATTACTGCATCCAGAGGTAATGAATCCAAATCCTCCAATTCATACTCATCATTCCGCCAAACCCGAACATGATGTCCCAGTGAGCCTATTGTTTGGGCCAAGTTGAAACTGAATGAATCGTAATTATCCACAATTAAAATCATGATCTTTCCACTCCTCTGCAAGTTTAATGGCACGCATGGAAGCGGCCATCTTGTGTTCTGTCTCCAGATATTCCCGATGAGGGTCTGAATCTGCCACTATACCCGCTCCTGCCTGGATTTGGACCAGGCCATCCCTCACCAGCATACTTCGGATTGTAATACAGGTATCCATATTGCCGTTAAAACCGATATAGCCAACCGCACCCGAGTAGGGGCCTCGAGCAACAGGCTCCAATTCCGAAATCACTTCCATGGCCCTTATCTTGGGGGCACCTGTGACTGTCCCTGCGGGGAAAGCTCCCCTAAGCAAATCAGAAAACCCGTAGCGCGGATTAATTTCGCCGGATACTTCCGAAACCAGGTGCATTACATGGGAAAAATACTCTACTTCCAACAACTTGTTTACGGTGACACTGCCATAATTACAAACTTTTCCCAGATCGTTACGCCCCAGATCCACCAACATCATATGTTCAGCTTTTTCTTTTTCATCATGACTTAATTCATCAGCCAGCAAAATGTCATCATCCTCATCCTTCCCTCTGGGCCTGGTTCCAGCAATAGGGCGAGTGGAGGCCCAATCTTTGTGCAAACTGACCAACATTTCCGGAGAAGCCCCTAGCAGTTGAAAACCATCCAGAGATAAATAAAACTGATAAGGGGAAGGATTCAGGCTGCGCAAGGCCCGGTATAAGTTGAAAGGATGTACTTCCAGGTTTTGAATGGAAC
>PUKQ01000089.1 GCA_003550565.1 Syntrophomonadaceae bacterium | reverse complement strand
GCAGCGTTAATTCCTCCGGCACCACATCGAGCTAACTCCTCTATCCAGATAGCCTGTCCGATATAATCATTGTCTCCCCCTCCATATTCTTCCGGAAATTTTAACCCCAAAAATCCCATTTCTCCGGCTTTACGATATAGCTCCCTAGGAGTGTCTTCCTGCTCTTCCCATTCATCTACAAAAGGCGTCACTTCTTTATCCACAAACTCCCGCATTGAATGCCGGTAAACCTTGTGTTTTTCTTCCATAAAATAAGAAAGCATCTTCTCTCCCTCTCTTTTTCAAAAATATTGAATCCCAGTTTTGAGATTTTAAGATTTTTTTATTTTTTGCATTAGATTATTTTTTATTAACTACAAACATTCCATACCCGATGATATTATTCCTTCTATCAAACTTTTAGAGATGAAAAAAATAGCCTCGGGCAATCTACATGATAATAAAAAATCAAAAAAACCCCGGTAACTTTAATTAACCGGGGTTTTAAACTCAAAAATCTCTAAACTATATATTCTAATTTAATTTATATGTATATTTCTATTTCTGCTTCTTCTTTTAGATCTTCAATAAGTTTTTCCTCCATCAATATCATTTTCAAATCGGGTTTAACTTCTTCAAAGTCTTCTTCAATTTGTCCCTCAAACTGCCGATAAACTTCCCTTAACTCTTCCTCGGTAAAATCTATTTCTTCTTCTTGCTCCTCCATATAGCTTTCGAAATATTCTTGAATAGCTAAACTGTCGGCAATTTCATCTCTCAACTCTCCCGGGCTTGAGCCGGCCATATCCATTTGCTGCTCAAGCATTTCTTCGCCGCCAAACTGTTCTGCCATTTGATCATATTCAGTATCTACTTCTGCTTCATCAGCAGTTATGCCTTCTTCCTCCACTTTTTGCGAAAGAAGGGTCAAGACAATTAGTATCTCCATAGACTGTCGTTTTAATGCCTCTCTTCTCTGAGCCATATCTTCTTCAGGCATTTCAATGCCCTGCATTTGCAGCTGCTGCATTTCTTGTTGCAATTCTTGTTCTACCATCATATTCAATTCATCCTCATAAATCTCCTCACCATTTACAGTAGCCACTACTTCTCCATTTTCAGGAACACCATTTTCTGCCACGGGATCGGGATCATCACCCATCAGACCGTCAAAAACCCCATAAAAACTACTTACTCCCAATGCTGCCACCAAAAGAATTACTACGCCGATTATGATAAAGCTTTTCTTACGATTAGAGCCGGTTTCTGCCGGTTCAAATCCGCGCTCATCTTCTATATCTTCCGGTTGATCGCTATATTGCATGTCTTCGAATTTTTCACTGTCATAGCGGCCATTATGCTCATCTACCACTAAAATCAAACCTCCTTTTTCAACTAATGCTTGGGGTAAATGGTAACAGAATTTTTCAATAAACACAAGGGTTTTTAGGCAGAGAAAGTATAATCTGGGCTAATTAACCGTAAATTATGGTTCAGGTTATTCCGCTTTAGAAAAAGTTTACCAATCATACTTAAAGAAATTTGCTTCCCGTTTGTAAGGCCTGGTTAACTCTTCCAGATCTGTCATATTTTCAGCTGTGAGGGGAGTAAATTCGCGAGCTATGCGCACATTTTCCTCCAATTCATCCAGGGTAGATATTCCTATTACAGCCGTATCCACGGGGTGAGTTAGGGTATATTCAAGAGCCTGTTTCATAGAATTAATGCCATTCTGCCGGAAAATGCGACCGTAAGCAGCTACCTTCATGGCAATTACTCCCATGTTTTTATCCCGGAGCACGGGCAGAACATTTTCAATATAAGAATCATCATGCACATCCCCCGCATTAACGGGAATGAGTGCACAGTCAAAATCATATTCCTCCAGGGCATCCAAAAATACCCCGTAATTTTTATGGCCGGTTATGCCCACAAATTTTATATCACCGGCTTTTTTTAATTCTTCAAGGGCTTCTATCGCTCCGCCTTTGCCCAGAGATTCTTCCAGAGCTTGCCTGGAATCTATCCCATGAAGCTGGTAAAGATCAATATAACTGGTCTGCAAATTTTGCAGGCTTTCTTCAAATCGCCGCATAGTGCCATCATAGCTATAATCAAGCGTTTTGGTGGCCAAATAGGTTTCTTCGCGCCGGTTTTTAATGGCTTCGCCGATATTGCGTTCGCTGCTTCCGTAGGTTGGCGCGGTATCAATATAATTAACCCCCATGTCCAGGGCACGGTTAACTATATTTACAGCTTCTTCTTGCTTATGTTCTCGAGATACAGTAAACGCGCCTCCCAGGCCAAAAATGCTCACCATCATTTCCGTGCGCCCTAATTTTCTGCGAGGAATAAGATAATCATCTTGTTCTTCTTCTTTTTCTATTTCATTATTTAATTGCGGTTCTATTTCATCGTCATCTTCCTCGAACTCAATGAGGAAATTACAGCCAAGTATTCCTAACCCGGCTGTGGCCAGCACACCTAATTTGACAAACTTTCGCCGGCTCATTTCGTTGCTCACAATTTTCCTCCCCCGGTATTATATATGCTTTTTCCCTTAAGAATCGGCTTCCCCCACCGGCATAATCATCAGAGGATCATAATCAGTATTTAATATTTCCTGCACATCTTCATCTTCGAAAGCGCCGATAGCCACTGTGCCCAACTGTAGAGATTCCGCCTGTAGGTGAATGTTTTGAGCCGCATGGCCCACTTCCATATGAACGTATCTTCTGCCCCGTTCTCCATACGTCGCCGTAGTGCGACCGTAATCAGCCGCCAAAACAATGCTTGCCGGAGCCTCAGCTATAAAATCCTGGTTAAGGGCAGCGCCCGCCAGCTCTTCCCGGTAATCACCTTCCATGATCTTAGTCAAATCGTGCGAAGTATAATCATATCTATAAATCCCCTCTACAAGATCTTCTACATTTCCGGCAATCAAATAAACTTCCAGGGGATCGGTGGCTCCTGCGGAAGGGGCAGTTCGCGTAGCACCAGTAACTCCGTCAACACCCGTTCCTGTAGAAGCCCAAAGGATTTGGGCCGCATGTTTTTGCAAAAGAACATCCCCGGTAAAATTGCGGCGCGAAAGCCGGTTATAAAGGGTATCCTCTACTTTTTTCCCCTCTTCGAGTTCGGGAGACGGTAGTTCCCATACTTTTTCTTCATTCACTTCCGTTAAATCCCGGTTCGCTTCATTATCATCGTTTACGACTTCACATGATATACTAAATAAAACCATTCCCAGCAAACCTAAAACCAGCAAATTCCTAAATACGTGTTTAGGCATAAATAAAAACACCTCCCGGGGAAAGTATATTTTTAAGGGCTGTTTACTAATATTGGCCTCGTGAACATCTCCTGCTTTTGTTTTGCTTGGAAACTGGCTTCCCGGTCAATATAACTAATGCCCCAGGTCAACCCAGGCTAAGGGTAGACCTTACCCCAAAAATAACAGTTATCCGGTTATTTTTCAACAATTCGTCCCTTGCCTAAAGAGGCGGAGAATTCCTGACTTTACAAATTAAAGCCCTAAAATGCGCCTGGCATTATCGCGGAGGATATTAGTGCGTGCTTTAGTGTTACCTTCCGTGGCCATGAGCACCTTGGCCAGGGAAATGGCCTGGGGGTAAATAGGCCAGTCTGTTCCGTAAAGAAGGCGTTCCGAGCCCAGATGATCCATCATCACCTGCAGATGTGATGGTGGTTGCCCGCTAACTTCTAAATACACATGCGGATGTTTTTCCGCTATTTTGATGGCTTCAGGATAGTAATTCATACCCGCATGGCCAAGAATGCAAGGACTGCCCTCCGAAGCTTCCGCTAAAGCCCAGAAATGCTTTATGTCAGCTTTTTCCCGTGCCTTGCGAGGCTCAAATCCATTAAAACCGCTGTGAGACAAAACCGGCATCCCCTCGGATAATTCCTGCCAAAGATTGACCAGGCGTATTACCCGTGATGAGCTTGCCGCTGCCATCTGCAACTCCGGATGTAATTTCATTCCCTGCGCTCCCAGCGCCAGGTAATCTTTTATAAGTTTTTTCCGCTGCAAACTTTGCGGGGGAACCATGCAGAAAAAAATCAACCGGGGATTATATCTCATAGCCTGCCCAAATCGCCGGGAATTATCGGAGTTGACTATATCAAGCCCCAGAGAGACACTTTTATCTATTTTTAGGGCATCCATTTCTCTGATGAGATTAGGGATGGTGTGAGTATGATGTTTGCCCCTGCGTAAAGGAGATAACGCGCAGGGAAGGTAATCCTGAACTCCCCATTTGGGACGGGCTTCAAAAAAATTTTGCCCCGAGTAAATATCCAAGTCCACATGGAGGTGAGACCCAAAATTGTGACGCGTAACCGGTGTTTCACGGGTTACATCTACCGGCGGAGCAAGCAATACTGTCCACCCCAGGTGAGTATGAAAATCAATCAACCCTTCCAGTTCCGGCTCTACCAGCGCCAGCCTGCCATCTTCCAGTATCTCAAAATAATCCAGATCAGCCAGATCTCGCCAGCTATCAAACTTTTTTTTCATCCTTATGATTCTCCTTTTGTCAGATTACAATATAAAAGCTGTCTCTACATCTAATTTAGGTATAGAGATTGTTTACAAATTCAACCAGCAAAGCTTTAGAAATATGACGGGGTAAAGCATCCAAAATACAGCTGATCATGGCCATTCCTTCCAGTTTGCTAGTGCCCTCGTCAATGCCTGCCATAGATAGCAACTGGGGAACAACATCATCACCAAAACTTTCCAACATGGCCTGAACCTGTTCATGCACGGCATTTATGTCAATCTGATTTTCCGAAGCCTGAAGTTCTTCTACACATTCGGCCAGGTCCCGGAGGAATTCGTCCACTCGAGGCACATTTAAGCGCATGAAAGTAAGATGCAGATTATGAGGCGCATTTTCATTGGAAAACTGCGGCTGTATATACCAACCCCGGCGGGACATTAGATCCGCCAGCTGAAACACATTCACATTTTCCGCAGCAAAGGAAAAGATACTCATTATTGGCGCACCCAGAACATAAAGACCGTCTATGTTATTTATTCCTTCCATCATGCGCCTTGATGCTTCCATAACTTCTCGCGTTATTTTCATATAACCTTCCCAACCCAGATAATTTATAATGGCCCAGGCCCCCGCCATAGGTCCACCGGATTTACTGCTGAGCATGGTGGCATTGAACATGGCATATGCCGTGGTAGATGTAGTTGCAAATATCTGATGTTTGCGTATTTCCTTGTTTCGATAAGTAATTACCGAAGCTCCCTTTGCCGCGTAACCAAACTTGTGCAAGTCCGCAGAAATAGAGGTAACTCCCGGCACGGAAAAATCAAAATCGGGAACATTATACTCTTCCATCTCCCGCATAAAAGATAGCATAATCCCTCCCATACAGGCATCAACATGGAAAAGCAGATCGTACTCCAGAGCCAGTTCACCAATTTCCCCAATGGGATCAATAACTCCCTGGGCATAACCGGGCGCAGAAGCGGCAATAATGATAGTGTTTTCATTTATCGCTTCCCGCATAGATTTTACGTCAGCGGTAAAATCATCATGGCAAGGGGTCATCATCAATTTTAGGCCAAAATACTGGGCTGCCTTGTGGAAGGCGCTGTGAGCACTGCGGGGCACTACCATTTCCGGATTATTAATATGCGGTTTTTCTGCCGCTGCCTTATCACGAGCCGTTTTAATAGCCAACATAATGCTTTCTGTGCCTCCGGAAGTGAAATTGCCAACTGCCTTCTCGCCTCCCCGCAACAGGTCAATAACAAACCTTACTACCTCTCTCTCAATTCTGGCCAGGCTCGGAAATGAAGTAGGGTCCAGCCCGTTTTCCGTTAAAAATTTCATGTAAGCTTCTTTTATTAATTCGTCATATTCCTCACCGGCACTGAAAGTATAAGCGAAAACTTTTCCGCTGCGCCAGTCAACATCGTCTTTTCTGTATTCTTCCAGGGTCTGCATAATTTTTTCTCTACTCATTCCTTGAATGGGGATACTCATGATTAAAATCTCCTTTGCGTTTTAATAAAAATAATGCTTTTACTGCGGTTCCAAAATAAGTTTTTGTTTTTCCGTGGGCTTCTCATGGAAATAAAGTTCATCATATTTCCCCTCCATCCAGGGTTCTATTTGGTCAGCAAAATGAGGACTCAACAGGTGGCCCGATTGACCCATAGGCATGGATCCAAAAGCCGATATTTCCTGCTCCATTTGGGCAACTAACCGCAGGGCAGAGATATTGCTAACCTTATAAGGTTCATGTAAGCGGTAACCGGCCCTGTTAATTGTCACAGGCCCTCCTCCAAAAGAATAAGGGCCGCGGGAAAAAAGAGGCTTTAATAATTCCACTTCCCGGCTGATAATATGGTCAAAACTAATAGATTGCACCTCGCCCCACTTCCAGGAAGAAGGCTTATCCCCTAATTTTAAAGCTTTTTCCTCCACGATATTACTAAATGCCTCCAGGAATATATCTTCGGGTTCCTCTTTAAGCCAGGGAGATTCCCCTCTATAGAAGAAACGTTCCACATTTTCATAAACCAGGTAGGGAAAATCTAAAAACTCCTCGTAAAGATCATCTCCCATTTCTTCTCTAAAAATAATTTCTATAAGCTGTAGATACCACCCTTCAAATATTACCGGTCCCGCCTCTTCCGGATGATTTTGCGGCCGGTTACTCCAATGCTGCAGTACTTCCAGAGCAGCTTTTTCGGTAGAATGCAATTCATCTTTATGCCGTTCCAGCACACTTAAAAGTTCGGGAAGATGTTTTTCCGCATGGGTATTGTACCAATCCGTTTGCATCTCTTTCATCTTTTCCGGAGTGAATGAATCGCCTTCTTCCAGCATGTCAACTATGCGGCGCATACGAAAACCCGGAGCATTGTCCACAGATATAACATACGGATAATCATCAAGGGTGGTAACCGCGTTGGCAGCGGCCACATAACCTTCGTCAGGGTTAAAAATTTCGGGAAGATCATCCATAGGTATAAATCCTTCCCAACCGTAATCGGGGTCCCATCCGGGAGAGGGCAACACACCCGCCCCTTTCCGCCGAATGGGGAATAGACCGACTGTCCGGGAGGCTATGTTACCTTCCACGTCGGCATAGGTAATTTGAGTGCTTGGCATGGTAAACCGGTTTAATGCATCCCGGAATTCTTCCCAATCACGGGCAAAATTCATATCCAGAATAGCATCAAAGCCTTCTTCGGTATCATGAGCAGACCAGCGAAGGCTAATGGGCGGGTCCTCCGAAATAAGGGGGCCGTGGCGGGTTTCAATTATCTCCACTTCTTCCGGGGATTCTTTCCCCGCTACTTCAATTTTGGTGGTATGGACGTCGGCTTCATACCATTCCTCATCATACTTAAAAAGGTGGGGATCTTCAGGGTGCTGCTTTTCAAAAAAAAGATCCTGGGTATCGCCGGTACTGGTCATTCCCCAGGCCAGGTAATCATTGAAACCGTACAGCATACCGGGCATACCGGGAACAGACCATCCATACAGTTCTATTTCATTCCCTTCCCCTTCCAATATGAGGTGATTTTCGTAAAACTGGTTAGGCACTTCTATGGCACTGTGAGAATCGAAAGCAAAAAGGGCCTCACCATTTTCCGAAATATGAGGAGAAATCGCCCATGAATTGCAGCTAAAATCAAGGGCAGGATAATATAAGGAATTATGAAGGGATAACCGCTCCATTGAAGAGATAAACTCTTTCCCGGGATACTCTTCCTTTGAAGGTAAAGTTTTTTTTGCCGACCACGCCGGAGGAACATCCCTTTCGGGATAATCAGGGGGAATCATATCCTCGAATAATTCTTGATCAATTTCCTTTTCCAAAGAGACCCGCATTAATTCATTTTCGTAGTTACTGGAAGTGCTGAAAACAATGACGGCAATTGCGCTAAAAATATCTTCCACCGACCAGGGTTCGGGCCGGAATTGCAGCAGGTAAAACTCCGGCGGCAAAGCTTCTTTTCCCTCGAGGTAAGCATTAATCCCGGAAGCATAAGCGGAAAGGTAATTCAGGCTCTCGGGGGACGATTTTTGCATCAGCTTTTCTGCCAGCCGGGAAAGACCGGCAGTCCTCAGCAATATATCAAAATCAAGCTCTCCCTCACCTACCAGCTCGCTGATTCTTCCCTGTCCCGCGCGCCGGTGCAATTCCATCTGCCAGAGCCGATCCTGTGCCTGGGCATATCCCTGTCCGAAGAAAAGATCTTCCTTTGCAGAAGCATAAACATGAGGACGACTTTTTTCATCTCTTAAAATTGTCACCGTTTCAGTTAAACCCTCTACTGTCACTTTGCCCTCCACCATGGGTAGGGAAGAGCGCATTACAATATAAATCAACGCCACCCCTACTACAATAATTAGGGCCAATACAATGCCGGCAATTTTTATAGCTCTTTTCCAGCTTTTGTTACCCTTAGCCATTTTTATTTTTCTCCTCCCTGCTAATAAGTAACCTTATTTTTCTTCTTCCTAAGCTTTTTCCTCTCAAGATAAATCTAAAAAAATCCGGAGGCCCGGGAAAGATCTACATTGCCGCCGCTAAGGATACAGGCTACGCGGGACCCTGACGGAAGGCTTATCTTACCGGACAAAAGCGCGGCAAACGGGACTGCTGCCGCCGGCTCCACCACCAGCTTAATTCTTTCCCAGATCAAGCGCAGGGAAGAAATGATTTCTGCATCGGTTACAGTTATAATTTCATCCACATACTCCCGAATAATAGGCAATGTAAGTTCGCCGCATATGGGGGTGCGAATGCCATCAGCCACAGTCTGGGGCATTTCATTCAACTGCACGGGCTTGTTTTCCTTGAAACTGCACGCTGCGCTGCAAGCACCGTAAGGACCGACTCCAAAGACCCTAACAGAAGGGTCTATCAGTTTAACAGCAGCAGAAATACCGGCAATAAGGCCACCCCCGCCCACGGGAACTATCACGGCATCTACCAGGGGAAGTTCTTCTAAAATTTCCGGGCCTATAGTCCCCTGACCGGCAATTATCAAAAGATCATCAAAAGGATGCACAATAGAAAGGTTCCTTTCTACAGATAACTCCATTGCTCTGCCAATAATTTCATCTACATTGTTCAAATCTCCGCCTACTATTACCTCTGCCCCGTAAGAACGGGCAGCCTCTATCTTGGCAGCGGGGACACCTTCCGGCACCATGATTACCGCCGGCAATTTCAAGGTACCGGCTACATAAGCAGTGGCCTGCCCGTGATTCCCGGAAGAAACGGTAATTACCCCGGCAGTTTCCTCTTTTTGCAAAGATCTGATTTTATTAGCCGCTCCCCTTACTTTAAAAGAGCCCGTTTTTTGCATATTTTCCGCCTTAAAAAAAACTTCCATTCCTGTAAGCTTGCTCAGGGAATTAGAAGAAAATAATGGTGGCTGATGAACAATATCCCTAATTGTATTACGAGCTTGCTTAATCTCGTCTAACCCAACCATGGCAATTCCTTTCTCCACAACAATGCTATGATTTAATATGTTTTTTATTTAATGGCTACCAGTTCAATTTCCACGGGAAAATTAAATGGCAATTCTTTAACTGCAATACAGGTACGGGCCGGTTGGCCTTCAGTTTCGGGAAAATACTGTTCATACACCTCATTCATATCAGTAAAATCAGCCATATCCCTCAAATACACGTTTACCTTTACCACTTTTTCCATGCCGCAGCCTGCTGCATCCAGAACTTTTTTGATGTTATCCAACACCAGGGCAGTGGCGGCTTTAATATCGTCGGTAATAAAAAGTCCCTGAGAGGCATCAGCGGGAACTACACCGGAAATATAGATAAAACCGCCGGCCTCTACCGCTTGTGAATAAGGCCCTCCTTTAATCATACCCTCAACGTTAATACACTTTTTCTCCATGAGCCCATACCTCCTTCAAGGATTAATTGCCAGCATGTCTTTCAAAATATATGGGTGCCATCGTTAAAAAAGCTTATGCTATTTATCAATTAACGGCCTTTTTTTCAAAAGCTTCTTCTTCTGAACCGCATACTTGATGGAATACCCTTAAAAAATTTTCTCCCAAAAACTTACGCAGTATCCGGTTAGAATAGCCACGACGGAATAGGCGCTGGGTAAGAATGGGCAGTTTTGAAACATCTGTCAGGCCGTCGGGAGTAGTAATAAGGCCGTCGAAATCGCTCCCCAGGGCCACATGATCTTCTCCGGCTACTTCCAAACAATGTTCTATATGGGCAACCACTGTATCTAATTCGCACCGCCAAAACTTATTGGTTAAAAAGTGCGGCTGAAACATAATGCCTATGACCCCACCACTTTCGGCAACTGCGCGCAGCTGCCAGTCATCAAGATTGCGCCAGTGCTCAAAAACACCCTTCATGCCTATATGGCTGGCTATCACAGGGCGAGTTACTATTTCCATTATGTCCCGCACGCACCCGGGAGCTACATGAGCAATATCTACCATTATTTTCCGTTTTTCCAACTCTCGCACCAACTCCCTGCCAAAAGGCTTAAGGCTTTTGGCGGCATTGGGCAGGTCATTTGAAGTAAATACGGCTTCATTTTCATTAAAATGCCCCAGAGTAAAGTAGGAAATACCTTGTTTATTAAAATACTCCAGGGCTTCCAGCTTTCCTTCCAGAATATGCGCCCCCTCCACACCCAAAAAGACACCTATTTTGTCACGGCTCACCGCCTCCCTGGCATGAGTAGCGCTTGTTACCAATTCCAGTTCATCCGAATTAAGCTCAATGCTTCTTAAAATACGTTCTGTCATATTTTTTCCCCGCTGAAGATAATTACGTTTGCACAGAGTATTAACTACCACCCCTTGCCCCGTAATATTTAAGCCACCCTCCCGGGCCCGCGGTATATCAATGTGGTTAAAAAAGGGATTGCGAGGGATAAAAGATGTATGCCGCTTTCTTATATTGTAGCCCAAAAAAGCTTCCCACATCCATGTATCGGCATGGAGATCCGCAATTATAGTCTCTTCATGGAATTTTCTTACTGCCGGATCCACTTTATATTTATCATTTATTTTACTTTTCATCATTGTCATAATCTATTTCCTCATAGGAAGCAAGTTTATCTTGAATTTCCTTCTCCGGGTATGTAGAAAAGCAATAAAAAGCAAATATGCTGCAAATAGCTATGACCAAAAGGCTGAGCTGCACTCCAAGAGGTTCTGCCACATCCCTGCCGAATGCCGAAATAAGGAAGGCAAAAACTACCCCGGAAAGGGCAATGATTATTTTTAAGGGCAAATTACGCGCCGCGTAGAACATAGCTTCCCGCTTAATTCCTGTCCGTAAAGATTCTTCTTTGGCTAAATCAGCATAAAGAGGAAGAGTTAATATAGTGTTCGTAGACAAGGTTAAACCACCAAGGCCAAACATAGCAATCCCAATATAAAAAGCAATGCCGGTCATGTCAAAGCTAAGGAAGAAAATAAGAGAGCAAGCGATGAACATAATAAAAATACCAAAAAGGATGGGCTTCCTTTTACCTATTCTTTTGGCAATCTTGTTTACAAAAGGGAAACTGATAATGGCTACCCCGACGGTAAGTCCTCCCAGAATAGTTAAAAAGTCTTCTTCCTGCCGAAAAATTACTACCGCATAATAAACCAACCCCAGGTTAAGCATAAAAATGGCAAATTGTATAAAGAGCTCTCCGAATAAAACACTTCGGAAAGCGCGGATAGCAAAAATAGTTTTCAAGGAACGCCACATCCCATATTTAGGAGCTTCCGCAGGCAAACAGTGTTTTTTTTCATCAAAAGTAAACGTAGCAATATAGAGAGACACCAAAGCTATGCCCGTGAATATAAGTGCACTCCACTGATAAGCAGGACGAAATTCTATTCCCGTATCTTGTAACCCCGATGCCACTTCAGGAAAACCTACCATGGCCACCACCATGGCTATAATGGCAAATAAAGCGTGAATCGTGCCCAGGTTTATCCTGATATTATTAGTGTGGCCGAGCTCAGACATTAAGGAAAAATAAGGAGTAAGGTAACCGGTAAAAAATATATAAAATAAAAACCACATAACCATTGCCCAGAGACCGTTTATCAATGAAGTTTCCCCCATATGAGGGGGGAAGAAAAGCAATACGGCCGCAACACTCATGGGCAAAGCACTGACCAACATAAAAGGCTTACGCCTTCCCAGCCTTGACTTTGTCCGGTCACTAAGAGTAGCTATGAGGGGATCCGCTATTCCGTCCACAACCCTGCTAAGCAGCAGCGCCAACCCTATAACAGTAAAAAAGCCCAGGTATACCTCGTCTATAACCAGATCGGGCACCCGGTACTCTGCCGGCGGAAGATAATAGAATACCACATAAAGAATAAGCATTCTTTCCAGGAGAGCATAGCCCAGGGAACCAAAGCCCCATAACCATTGATTAAGAATTGGTAGAGATTGAACTTCGTTACTGCGCATATACTGGAACTCCTCGTTTTTATACATAAATACTAATTTAAAAATATTCATGTGTCAATTAAGAAATTGATTAATATTTAAAGGGAATATAAAACTCATTAGAGAGGAAATTAATCCAATCATATAGAATCATTTAAATCTGCTTATAATCTAAAGATAAATGAGAATAGAGGCGCATAAATTTAACCAAAATTGAGTTTCAAATTATCATCTGGAAAAAATAAATATCTTAAGAGCAATCAGAAAAAAATATTAAGGAGGTTAATAACAGGATGATTATTCATTTCCGGATAAAAAAGAAAACAGGAATGATGCTAGCCCTTCTTCTTTTAGTGCATGTTTTTTTTCTCAGCGAACCTGCCTTGGCTGAAGATAATAATATAAATAAACACCACCAAATAGATTGGGCAGCCGGAGCAGCGGCAGTAGACATTACACCTCAATCCAGGCATATGGAAAATGAAGACTTATATTTAGGGGGTTACGGGATAGGACGCAGCAGGGGAGCTGCCTTAGGCGTCCGCCAAAAAATTTGGGCACGCTCGCTGGTTTTAAGCCATGAAGGCAAAAAAGTAGCACTGGTTGTTCTCGATTTGCCCGGCATTAGCTGCGACGATATCGCCCGTATCCGTAATCTGGTCTCCCATAAGGCCAACATCGAACCTCAAAATATTATGGTCACGGTTACACATACCCATTCAGGGCCCGATTTGCAAGGGCTTTGGGGCGGAGTTCCCGATTCCTATCGTAAATGGCTGCATTCCAAAGCCGCCACTTCCGTGGCAGGAGCATTGGAAAACATGGAATCAGCCCAATTATACGCGGGAACCACAGATTATGCAGCAGGAATTAGTAATCGGAGGGAGGAAAAATACTTAGACCCCTCCCTTCATTACCTGCAATTCCAAGCAAAAAACAACAATGATACTATTGCTTCCCTGGCTATATACGGGGCCCATACTACATTCCTGGGAGAAAAAAATCGCAATGTTTCACCGGATTTTAGCGGAAAGTTGGTGGAAAAACTGGAAAGCAAGTTTGGTGGAACGGCAATTTTTGCGCCGGGGATTCAGGGGGATCAAACCCCTCAAAAAGATAACCTCAGTATAAGCGAATATGCTGAAAACCTTGTTGGTGCTGTAAAAAAAGCCCACCAAAAATCAGAACAAATACCCCTTCACAGCCTTAACTACGATTACAGGGAATTTCCCCTGCATGTATCCAACCCGGTTTTTATTTTGGCTTCCATTTTGGGGAGGCTTCCATATTATAATGTCCAATTTAATTTTAGCCGGGGCACCTACATAAACACCGAAATTTCCCGTTTATCTTTTAGTGACATTACGGGTGATAAATTATCTCTTGTAAGCGTTCCCGGTGAAATTTTGGCCAGGCCCGGGCTGGAACTAAAGGAACTTGATCCCGCTGAAGATACCATGGTAATTGGTTTAACCAACGGTTCTTTGGGTTATATCTTACATGAGGAACAATGGGAAAGCGGCATACCTTTTCTCACCAGGGGATATGAAGAATCAGTATCTATGGGAATGCACAGCTGGGTAGTAATGCGAAAACAATGGAAAGATATGTTTCAATAAAAAGCAAGCAGCTATTTTATTCTTTGCTTTCATCTTTGCGCCTGTAATCTTCGGTTATTTGCAAGTAATTTTTATTAGTAATCTCTCTTTCATTGTCAATTTCCTCAGTTGTTTCCTTAATAATTTTAGCCGGAGAGCCTAACGCCAGAGTATAGGGGGGAATCACAGTGCCGGCGGTAACAACAGAACCCGCTCCGATTACCGCCCCTTGTTTTATGCAGGCACCGTTTAGAATTACCGCCCCCATGCCAATAAGGACATCATCCTCAATAGTGCAACCATGGATGACACTGTTGTGCCCCACCGTTACACGATGGCCAATTTTCACAGGGCTTCCTAAATCAGTATGGATAGTACAATTATCCTGTATATTAGTTTCTTCCCCTATGGTTACTGCATCCATATCACCACGGACCACTGCGCTAAACCACACACTGGAATTTCCGTCGATTCTTACATTCCCAATTATGAAACAACCGGGAGCCATATATACATCCCCGGATAATGAGGGATAATTTTCTTTATATGCTATGAGCAAATCGACACCTCCAAATGAAAATAATATAAATACAAATAAATCTTACCCTTAAAAACCTTCTGCGTCATAATTAAAAAAGCTATCCCCGGAAAATGCTCATTTAAGGAAAACTCATATACATCCCGAACCCTTATGGGGATTGAATGAAATCACTAATGCTTTGGTTAACCAGGTTAGAGTTTTCAAGCATTACCATATGACCGGCCCCCTCAATGACAAACAACTCGGCCCGGGGCAAGTTTTCTGCCAGGTAATGGCTGTATTTTTCCGGGGTGAGCCGATCCTCGTCTCCGACTATAACTAACGCAGGCACGTTGATGCCCGACAGTTCTCCCATTATATCAAATTCATCGCAGGCACTAAAGTCTGCATAAAAAACTTCCGGCGGTGTTTCACTCATTTCCCTCTGACTCTCTTGAATAAGCTTGGGATCCGCATTTTTCCCATAGATATAATATGGCATCTCCGGGACAAATTCTTTATTGCGAAAAGTCTCCAGAATAGAAGGCAATACTTTTAACCGGGCCCCGGTAGAAACCAAAATCATACCCCGCAGGTCATCCGGATAACAACGGGCATAATCAAGAGTGATGGCGCCTCCCAACGAATGTCCAACCAAAAAAAACTTCCCCGGTTGCAGTTCTTCTACCATTGATTTGATCACTTCCCGGTAACCCTCTACTGTGTTCAGGGGCGGACCTGTTGATTCTCCGTGTCCGGGAAGATCAAGAAATATAAGCCTAAACTCTTTCGGCAGCGCTGCCTGGTAAGTCCAGTGCCCGGAATTACCACCGGAACCATGACAAAACAAAAGGGGAATTTCTCCCCGGGAATTCTTTTCCCTGTAGAAAAGCTTATTTCCTCCACCTACATCAACATATGGCATTTTGAAACCTCCTTTTCATTTTCCGCAGATAATGAAAATATTAATCTAAATATAATATAATGCTTTTTTAATAAGCTACCGGAACTTCTCAATAGTTATATCTTACATTTTAAGCCGTTTTTCTCCAATGAGACAAAAATTCGATGCAAAATAGCTTTTTCCTGCCCGTGAAAAATAAATTTCGCAAACAAAACAATTTCTCACCCGGCAATTGGCAAGTGCTTGAAGGAAAAAAATAAGTGATGTATAATTATGAAGGTAGAAAAAACATTTTCAAGCTGCCGGATTACATTTAACATAGTATAATTATACTTAGGATAATTATATTGGAAAAATAAAAGTTACTTGATTTAAATATTATATTTTTTTACTTCCTAACAAAGGATTTAACAAGTATCAAAATAATATACATTGTGAAGAGGAGAGAGCAAAATTGGAATTAACAAAAGAAGAAAAAGATGCCGTAAATGAGGAAGTTCATGAATTACTTCAAACCTTCGGTAAAGAACGAGAAAATTTAATCCCTATCTTACAGAATGTTCAAGAGAAATTAGGATTTTTACCCGGCCAGGCCATGGAAAAAATAGCAAAGCATTTAGAAATACCGGCAGTAGACGTTTATGGCCTGGTCACTTTTTATAATCAATTCCGCTTAAATCCACCCGGCGAGAATGAAGTAAAGGTTTGCCTGGGTACTGCCTGTTATATGGTAGGTGGCCATATTACCCTTGAATCCTTTGAAAGAAAGTTAGAAATACAGGAAGGGGAAACATCCGAAGACCGCAAATACAGTTTGGAAAGAGTCGCGTGCGTTGGCTGCTGCACTATGGCTCCGGTGGTAACAGTTAATGATGAAGTAGAAGGGTACGTCACCCCAACCCGCGTAGACGGCATCGTCAATTCTCTCGAAGAACAGGGGAATTCAACCAATAATGATGATACGGCATAAAAAAAGAAGAACCGGCTGCCGTAGTTGGAGGAATATAAAACATGAGCACTAATACTATTAGTGAAAAATACAATGAGTTAAAAGGTATTGCCGCCGAAAAAGTAAAAGACCTTCCCAAAAAGACAGTAATCCAGGTTGGCATGGCTACATGTGGACTTGCTGCCGGCGCCCGGGAAATCAAAGAGGCTTTCGAAAAAGAAATTCAGGAAAATGAAATAGATGCCTTAGTGGAAGAAGTAGGCTGTATGGGGTATTGCTACGCCGAACCCCTGATTATTATTTATAAGCCGGGGTTTGCGCCTTTTTGCTATGGCTATATGGATGAAGGGCTTGTTAACCGCCTGGTCCAGGATTTTTTACTAAATGATGATCCCTGTTATGAGTACGCGCTGGTAGCCCTGGAAACCAACGATGTTTTTCCTACTTTTGAAGATTTTCCCCGGGGCGTTTACGAGCAAAAAATAATTCTGGAAGAATGCGGCTTTATTGACCCCACCGACATTGAACAGTACATATCCCGCGGGGGATATTCCACACTGGCTCATGCCCTTACCCAAACTCCCCAGGATTTACTGGATATTGTCAAGGAAGCAAAACTACGAGGACGGGGGGGGGCCGGTTTTCCGGCAGGAGCAAAATGGGAGACCACCCAAAAAACTGAAGCAGAAACCAAATATATAATATGCAACGGGGACGAAGGTGATCCCGGTGCTTTCATGGATCGTAGCATTTTAGAATCTAATCCCCACCTGGTAATTGAAGGAATGATAATCGGAGCATACACAGTAGGAGCAACCAAAGGTTACATCTATATCCGCGCCGAATATCCCCTCGCCGTCCGCCATGTAGAAGAAGCGCTGCAATCATGCTATCAAAAAGGGCTTCTGGGGAAATCCATTTTGAACAGTAACTTTAACTTTGATATTGAAGTTTTCCACGGCTCGGGAGCTTTCGTTTGCGGTGAATCTTCCGCTCTGGTCCAATCCATGGAAGGAAAATTAGGCATGCCTCAAACCCGCCCTCCTCGTCTGGCCACCGAAGGTTTTCAGGGTAAACCCACGGTAATTAATAACGTGAAAACTTTTGCCTACGTCCCTCACATAGTTAAAGAAGGAGCGGAATGGTTTTCAAACATTGGCACGCCTGATAATCCGGGAACTGCTGTTTTTTCACTGGTGGGAAAGGTAAATAATACAGGTTTGGTAGAAGTTCCCATGGGAACCACCCTTCGCCAGCTTATTTTTGATGTAGGAGAGGGAATTCCCAATGAGAAAAACTTTAAAGCCGTCCAAATCGGCGGGCCTTCTGGAGGATGCCTGCCGGAATCTACCCTGGATATTCCCATTGATTTTGAATCCCTGCATGAAGCCGGAGCAATCATGGGTTCAGGGGGGTTGGTAGTGCTTGATGAAGATGATTGCATGGTCTCAATAGCCCGCTATTTTCTGGAATTCACTCAGCAGGAGTCTTGCGGCAAGTGCACCTTCTGCCGCCTGGGAACTAAACACATGCTGAATATTCTTACTCGCATTACCAAAGGCGAAGGTGATAAAGCATCCCTGGAAATCCTGCAGGAATTAAGTGAAGATATTAAAGCAGGTTCTCTATGTAACTTGGGCAAAACCGCACCTAATCCGATTCTCACCACTCTTCATTACTTCCGAGAAGAATATGCAGCTCACATTGAAGAAAAAAGATGTCCCGCACTTATGTGCAAAGACCTCATCGCATACTACATCGAGCCGAGTAAATGTAGTAAATTATGCAGTGTTTGCGTGGGGAGCTGCCCCACTGAAGCAATTTATACCAGAGAAGACGGGCTAAAAGCAATTGATCAGGAAAAATGCGTAAAGTGCGCCAATTGCATGAAAACATGCCCTCCGGATTACAATGCCGTGATAAAACTTTCCCCACCCGAACTCTTAGCCGAAAAGGAAGGTAAGAAATAATATGAGCAAAGTAACCCTCACCATCGATGACCAAGAAATAACTGCCCGGGAAGGAGAAAAATTACTCTGGGTGGCGCTGGAAAATGACATCTACATACCCCACCTTTGCGCCATTAAGGAACTTTCCCGTCCGGCAGCTAGCTGCCGTCTCTGCTTTGTTGAGGTAGAAGGTATTTCCCAACCCATCACTTCCTGCACACTGCCGGTAAAAGACGGTCTTAAAGTGAAAACCAGGAGCAAGTCAGTAGATCGGTTGGTAAAAACCGCTTTTGAACTACTATTATCGGACCATCACCTTAACTGCAAAGAATGCGCGGCCAAAGAATATTGCACCCTGCTAAAAATCGCTAAAGAAAGGGGCGTGAAACTCAAGCGAGAGCGTTTTCCCGCCCTGGAAAGGAATTTGCCCGTTGATAACAGCTGCGAAAATATTACTTTTGACCGTAACAAATGTGTACTCTGCGGCCAATGCGTCTGGGTAGACCGCCATGAAGTTAAAGCCGGAATTTTAAATTTTTCCCGACGAGGTTTAAGCCGGATGGTCACTACTTTTCAAGATATGGAACTCGCCGAGTTTGAATGTAATCAGTGCAGCCGTTGCGTAGAAGTATGCCCTGTAGGGGCGCTGACTGTTAAATAGTCAATTATTATTAAAAGAGAGGTTCTTTTATGAAACTGGAAGAAGTGAAAAAAAATATATTCTTTGTGGAAGGAATGAATAAGGGGCGCTATCCTTATTCCAATTCACTATTAATTGAAGATGAAAAAGTAATGTTAATTGACACAGGAACAGGACCGGAAATTATTCCCGAAATAGCCCAGGAAAAGAATGTTGACCTGGTAATCAATTCGCACGGACATGAAGATCATACTTGTGGAAATGAATACTTTCCCTCAGCCAGCATCTGCGCTCATCAATTTGATGCACCGGCAATCAGATCAATAGAAAAACTCAAAGAACTCTATGATGTTTCCGGAACAGATCTGGAAGATGTTTTAGAGTCCTTTTTTCAAAATGTTTATGAATTAAAAGATTCACGGGTGGATATAGAATTTGAAGACGGTAAAATATTTGACCTGGGAACAACGCAGATAGAAGTTATTCATACCCCCGGGCACTCTGCCGGTCACTGCTGTTTCTATTTTCCTGAACACAAATTGTTCTATCTCAGTGATATCGATCTTTTATCATTTGGCCCCTGGTATGGTAGCCTTGATTCCAATATCAATGAATTGGTAGACTCCATTCACAAAATAAAAAAATTAGACTACGATGTAGCTATTTCCAGTCACAAAGGAATTTTCGAAGGAAAAGATGAAATCCATAAAAAACTTGACCTTTACCTGGAAAAAATAACAGAAAGGGAAAAAAAGCTCCTTGATTTACTCCAAAATGCCAAAAACCTTGATGAAATCGTAGAAGAAGCAATCATTTACGAAAACTTCCCGGAACCGAGAGACATGTTCAGACTGATGGAAAAAACCATGATTATTAAGCACCTGGGTAAACTGGCGGAAGAAAATAAAATTAACCGTAACAACCAGGGATTTACCCTTGCTTAATGCTCAAGTGATAGAACCTCATTACATATTTATTTTAGCCTTATATTACCCTCAATGCTAAAACAAAAAGGAATGAGAGCTATTCACTATCAGAGGATAAGCCTTTATCTTCCTCCTGCGGCAAAGGAGTTTCAAAATACAAACTCCTGCTGGGGAAAGCGACGGAAACTCCTTCCTTTTCCAATATTTCCATGATCTTGAAGTTCACATCTTCTTTTACGGCCAGATGCTCATTCCATCTTATACTGTAGGTGAAAAAGTAAAGTAAAATATCCAGGCTGCTTTCATTAAACCCATCAAATCTAACGAAGATTGTATCCGGGTGTATATCGGGATGATTTTCCAGCATTTGTTTTATTTCCCGAACACAATTTTCAACTTTTACCCGCGGCGTGGTATAGGTAACTCCCAGTTTAAACATGATCCTCCTCTTGCCCATTTCTGACCAGTTTATAATCGCTTCCCTTGCCATTAGGGCATTGGGAACCGTAACCAAACCCTGGGCAAAAGTGCGTACCCTGGTACTGCGAAACGATACTTCTACCACCACTCCCTCTACATGGTTTGTTTCAATCCAATCGCCCGCTTTAAAGGGCCTCTCCGTGATGATAATCAAGCCACCAAAAAGATTGGACAGGGCCTCCTGAGCAGCCAAAGCAAAAGCTAAGCCGCCCAATCCCAGACCGGCCACCAAACCGCTGATATCATAACCCCACTCACGCACAATTATGCTAATCACAAGTATCACGATGACAACTCGCAGTATCTTGGACAAGAAGGGGAGTACTATTTCATCAACATCTAGCTGAAATCTTTCTTTAATATTTTCAAATAGATGTGAAGATACTGCGGTTAAATTGTAAAAGCCCCAGCCCACAATAACAATGGCGACAGAGCGAAAGATATCAATCACCAGGGCCTCCATTCTCTCAGTCAAAAAAGGTAAATAAATTAAAGCCAAAAATATTCCCAGTAATAAGAAAAATAAACGAAGGGGCATTTCAAATGGCGGGAAGTAGCTATTTTTAATATCCTCGCGGAATCGGGGAAAAATTCTAAGGAGCAGAAACCTTATGAGTCGAGTTAAATACCCTTTGCTTAAAGCAAAAAATAACACAATAAGTAAAGCTATGACTAAAGGCTGCCAGACGTTGATAATAGCCTGCATAGTTTCCTGCAAAAATGTAACGGCATCTGTAAAAACCATACTATTCTCCTTATATTGACTATTATTGTGTATTTATAAAAGTGCATTCTGCAAGAGATTACGTTTTTCCTTCTAAGTCCTTAATTTTACCATCTCAACAAATCAATTTTTTGCAGATCTTATTGAAATAATGCAGGGAAAACCTGGCATGGCATGGAAATTTAACTATAAAAGAAGAATGTATAAAAATGGCGACTTTTTATATCAATCATGCTATCCCTTAGAAGAGAGAACAAACTCGCCTAAAACAATGTGATATTAAATTTTTTTATAAAATTTTTTAGCAGGAGGTCACTACAAATTCTAACAATAATCAACCTAATCGTTATCATGCAGTTAATAATTCTTAGCGCCGGTTGCCTGCACACAGCACATACAAAATCCCCACACCAAGAGCCCCGTCTGCCACTACCGATAAGGCTTATTTTAAGCATTTCCCTCTTATGCCTGGCCATCCTTGTTTACCTGGAAACTCCTTCTTCATTTACCAAGTGGGTAGTGGGAGGAATGTTTTTATCAATGATAGGGGATTTATTTATGGCTGAAGTAATAAAGCTTCCTCACCGCATGTTCGGTGCCATGCCGGCTTTTAGTGGAGCTCACATTCTGTACATTATTGCCTTTATTTCCGTGCTGCCTGAAAAAAAGCCTCTGTTTAATTATGAACTGCTTGCGGGCCTAATTTTTTACGGGTTGGTTACAATCATAGTATGGAAATTGTACATGCGCAATCCGGCCAAAAGTAATATTTTTAATTATGGAGGGCTTGTCTACGGCCTTATAATTGCAATCATGGCTTCTTTTGCCCTTTCCATATCTCTCACTCACGGTGGATTCTGGTGGTTGGCAGCATTAGGGGCACTATTGTTTGTAATCTCCGATCTCATCATCGGCATTACCAAAATAGGTAATACCTCTTTTCGTTATTCTGAGCTGTGGGTTTGGCTGACTTATATAACCGGGCAATTAGGGATTATATACACCGGTTTGTTTTCTGCACCCTTTTAGCCTCCGCCCAGTGGGGGAAACAGGGAAACCACATCACCTTCTTTCAGGCGAGTTTGCTTCCCTTTCAGATGAGTTATATTTCTACCGTTAACCAGGACGGCTGCTTTATCAATTTGCCTTTGAAAATCCGGCCCGTATTTTGATATAAGTTGGTTTAACACTTCCCCCACATTTTTAGCTTCCAGGCGCAATTCCCTTTCGCCGGCATGATCTCTTAAAGTGGCAAACAATTTTACTGTTACCAATGCAATACCAGCCTTCCACATATTTCTTGTTTTTTTGCTTCCCAAAAATTAACTCTTAACAAGCACTCCATGCCTTAAGAATTTCCACCTCAATCAGGTTTATTTATCAATTTCCAAATATTTGAGGGTCCGATTACTGGGGACTCCATCTTTGGACCATCCTCTCAGACGATAATATACCGGAAGCATTCTAGATAAAGGCACTCTTGAACGGGGTTCTTCTTGCCGTTGAAGTTCATCGGTTAATCGTGCCGGCAAGGTATCTTCCTCTCCCGTTATGCCTTCCCTTGCGTTAAACAGGCGGCTCATATTGAAGACCCTTTGTCCCAGCTTCAAAAAATCTACCGGGCTCATTTCCTTGCCTGTAAGATGTGAATAGGCTTTAATATGGGGAAAAGCCATTTGAAAAACGCTTTTCGGCAGTATAGCTTTAGGGCGAGACATAAATTTACCCACTTTATTTCCACTCAAGGTAAGAGAAGAATTTACCACAGAAGAAACTACGTTAGATTTGTTATACATCTTAATAAGTTGTTCCGGAAATACCGCATAATTGGTAAAGTTACAACTTCCCAATGTACTTATGGCTTCCAGTACAGTCTGGTTAAAAACTGCCAACCCCGGCTTTCCTTTAGTAGTAAAGGGATCTACCGTTATGGGCCCGTTAGCTTCAAGAAAAACGACATAGCCGGCACCCAGATGACACCCGCCCCGGTTGGCCACCGCATAACCCAAACCCATCCCTAATGCTGAACGGGGTTCATATGCAGCCATTTCAAGACCTTTGACTTGCATAGCAAAATATTCGCCTCCGTATTTTTGAGAAAGGTAGCGGACTCCTTCAGCCATATCATCACCCAATCCTCTCCGATAAGCAATATCTTCAACGGCCTTGGAGATGTTATCACTCCGTCCGAAAGATAGATCAGTCTGAATAAGCCCTTTCTCACCCGCTTCCATTACAAAACCCAGCGTATTCCCGAGGGAAATGGTATCCAGGCCCAAAAGATCTGCCTGACGATTCCAATTAGAAATCTCTTGCAAATCATTCATAAGCAGGTTTGAGCCCATCATGCCAATTGTCTCGTATTCAGGCCCTTTTACAGGCTTGCCATCGACTTCTACTTGCCTGCCGCATCTCATGGGGCATCCATAACAACCTATGTTTTTGGTGAGATATTTATCTGCAAGAGTTTCACCGCTAATTTTTTCCGCGTCCTTAAATTGGCCGTGTTTAAAATTACGCGTGGGAAGTGTATGGGTAGCGCTGGTCCTGTTTATAAAAATAGAGGTGCCATAACGAGGAAGTTCTTCGCCGGTAGAAGGATGTGACTTCAATATATCCCGCCATTCCCTGACAGCTTCCTTGAAAAGTTCTTCGTTGTAAATTCGCGGTTTTAAATTACCACTGGCAACAACGGCTTTTAAATTTTTGCTTCCCATGACAGTCCCAACCCCGGCTCTACCTGCTACTCTCTCTTCACTCACAATACAAGCATACTTAACCAGGTTTTCCCCTGCCGGGCCAATAACCATTTTGCCTGCCTTTTCCGGCAAAGCTTCCTGGCTTTCTTCGGTATTCAAACCCCACATGTCCCGGGCATCTTTAATAGTAACACCTTCATCGGTGACCTCTAAATATACCGGATCATCGGCTTTCCCCTTTATAATAAGGGCATCGTAACCCGCTCTTTTCAAGTGAACCCCAAAATTGCCACCGCAGTTGGAATCACCAATAGCACCTGTGAGGGGTGACTTCGTGGTTACGTTAAAACGATTGCTGCTAGGTGCCCCTGTCCCCGTCAAAGGGGCGGTGGTAACAATAAGTATATTGTCTTCACTTAAAGGGTCCACCCCCACTGTTAATAAATCATAAAGGAGTCGCACGGCCAATCCTTTATTGCCCACGTAAAGATCCAGCGTTTTCTCCGGCAATGAATAACTGTTGATGTCATTTGTACTCAAATTCACTTCCAAAACCTTACCCATATAACCATATGCCATCTTAAATCGTCCTCCCTATTTTTGTTCGTAATTTTATAAACATATCTTCCAGTATAAACACCTTTTCTAAACGGCTATTATCCCCTGTATCAGCCTAATCCTCGCTATTTTAGTCCTACTTCTTAGTTATAGTGAGAAACATTTATTCAATTAAATTACAGGTGTTTATCCACCTGCGAAGCAATATTCTGCTTTGGTTGAGCGCCCATTATACTATCTACTTCTTCCCCGTTTTTAAAAATTTTGAGGGTGGGAATACTCATTACCTCGAATTGAGAAGCCAGGTCATTGTTCTCATCAACATTAATTTTTACAATTTTTAATCGATCGCCGTAATCTTTCGCCAATTCTTCCAGTGACTTTGCCACCATATTGCACGGGCCGCACCAGGGAGCCCAAAAGTCAACCAGCACCGGTTTATCCGCATTTAGAACTTCCGTTTCAAAATTACTCTCATTTACTTCTTGAATTTCACTCAAAACAGATCACCTCCATCTCTTAATAAAGTTTTTTTGAACAGTTTTTTATATTATACCTTAAAAGATTTTTTTATCAAACCAGTAATCCTTTGCCCTAAGCTTAAAAAAACAGTTTTTTTATTCGGGCAAACGAGCAAAAATTGAACGAGACGCTTGAAGAGCCGGAGCTTCGGGAAAATGCAAAAATGACTTTGCATTACAGTCGAAATCATTTACGTTTTGATCTTCCGGGATCCACCCCAACAATGGAAGATCAATTGATTGCTCTATACGGGAAACCTCTTTTTCTTCCTTAACCCGGTTCAAGACCAATCCCACGGCGTGATCTTTAATATTTTTTGCGCCCACGTCTCTAATAGTTTTGGCTACATGCAAACCCTTGGCAGAAAGATCGGAGACCAACATAAGAAAATCAATCCTTTCCATCACCCGGCGATTTAACTGTTCTATACCTGCTTCCGCATCGATAATGGTATAATCAAAGTGGGAAACAAGCATTTGAATTGCCTCACGTAAAAAAGTGTTTACCTGGCAGTAGCATCCATCTTCCTCCGGCCTGCCTACAGCCAGAAAAGCCAAATTTTGGTGCTCTGTAAGAGATTCCATGAGCTGATAATCAATGGAAGCAGCCAGGTTCGATGGATCTGCAGTCCGCTCTTGGCTGCAAGCAATAATTTCTTCACGTAAATCGTTAACCGTTTTCTTGATGGGAAGGGAAGTAGCCTGAGATAAACCTGCGCCGGGATCGGCATCAATGGCCAAACCCTTTATGTTATTGTGTTCAAGTAATAACTTGCACATCAATGCCGCAATAGTAGTTTTACCCACTCCACCTTTACCACAAACAGCTATCGCTTTGTTCATGCCTGCCCCCGTTCCTTTAATAATTTCTGTCGAATTTCTTGCAAACTTTCTACCTCTTCACAAACTTCCCTGTAGTCACAGGTTTCACAATCAAAAATCATCTCTTCGTACATTTTTTGCATGGCCTCCAAAATATTTTGTACTTTTGCGGCCTCGGGTAACAGCGCTTCCAAATCCTCTGCTGTGGTCACAAAAATTACCTCAGCGCTTTGTATCCAGGAGTGACTTTTAAAATTTTGCAGCAAGGCAGAACCGTACCTAAATAGATCAAACCCTTCTTCCACAGCCTCATTACTCAAACGGCACCATATTCTTTGCCTATCCGGCCAAAGCCTTGTAGAAACTCCCTCCAGGCGAGTATCAAATATAACATCCATTATATCTCTATAAGTATTGTATTCATCTTCAAATTCCCCGCCCACCAAAATTATCTGCGCAAATGGCATTTTTGCGGGAACGATATCCATTAACTTCGGCCCCACGATACTTATAGAATCGCGGCAAAGCATATCTAATTCCTTCGTCCACAAAACCATAAACAGGGAACCTTTTTCCCCTCCTAATTCCACAGCGGTATCTTCTTGAAGCACTAAAGAACGGCTCTGCGGCCAAGCTGCGGCAGGATCATACATATATTCTAATAAAAGCCCCCGTTTACGGGCATTTTCTCGGTAAAAATTCAATTTTTGCAGCGGTTCAGTAAAAAGCCCCAATATTATTCCTCCATCTGCCCCAGGAGGGAAGCCCCATAAGCCACTGCCAGCCGAGGATCAATGGGAAAAGAATAATAATTGCCCTGAAGGCGTTTTTCCAGGACATTTACAACAGCGCTAATGCGCCCCACTCCGCCGGTCACGGTATAATTTTTAATATTTCCAAAACGGAGCGCCTGCGAAACCACAATCCGGGCTACGGCTTCGCATACCGCCGCTATCAAATCGGGTACAGCTTCGCCCTGGTTTACATAAGAAACAATTTCACTTTCCGCAAATACAGCGCATTGAGTACTCACCGGTATAGTTTTCTGCGCTTTACCCGCAATTTCATCAAGATCATTCATATTAACACCCAGGGCTGAGCTGATTACCTCAATAAACCGCCCCGAACCGGAAGCACATTT
>PUKQ01000229.1 GCA_003550565.1 Syntrophomonadaceae bacterium | reverse complement strand
GCAATGCTTGCAGAAAGGTGGCAGTGGTTTATTACTGGGCCTGAGCAAGGGCGGCAGTGGTTTGTTACTGGGTTTGCGTAGGGGTGGCAGTGTTTTATTGCTGGGCCTGAGTAAGAGCGGCATTTGGCTGGGCAGGAATATTCCCACCGGTGGCGCCCTTCTTTTTAAGGCCTTGCGTAATGGCGGCAGTTGGCTGGCGAAGAACCTCCGTACTGGAAGCAGCAAGCTGTGGGTTAATCTCCGGAAAGGCGGGCAGTGGATTCAAAAGATGTTCCGTCAGGGTAAATCCTGGGTTACTATTAAATTTGAAACGGCAAGAAAAACTACCGGTAGACTTGCGGATAAAGGAGGGGCCTCCAAAAAACCTCATAAAAGTGCCGGAATTGATTCTGATAAAAGCGCCGGACATACGAAGTCTGATTTTGATAAAAGTTCTGCAAAGAAAAAGACGGCTACTGAGAAAACCGGCAAAAGTAAAGAACCAAGCTCTAAAAAATCTTCTAAAAGTGACAAATCCGATACCATAAAAAGCTCTAAGAGCTCAGAATCTGTTGCCAAGAAAAAGCCTAAGGGGAAAAAGTCTGGTTCCAAGAAATCTACCGGGGATGGCAAAGCTCAATCTAAGAAAAAATCCGGAGCTAATAAAAAGAAGAAAAGCGGTCAAAAGAAATAACGCCCTTTCAAGTCAAGGGTCAACTTGCCTTTAAAGGGCGTTAATATTGGGTAAAATGAAGCTTAGATACTAAAATAAACTTTCCCCGTACATATCATCGATAAGGTCTTTGTATTTTTCTTCAATTATTCTGCGCTTTATTTTTTGGGTGGGAGTTATTTCTCCGCCTTCTTCGGTAAATGGTTGGTCAACAATTGCAAATTTCTTAATTTGTTCGTATCTTGCATGCCTGGGATTAACCAGGTCGATCCTTTCCTGGATTAATTCCCGAACCTTTGGATGGTTGGCTATCTCCGTATTGTTACTGAATTCTATTCCCTCATTTTTAGCCCACTCTTTGATTGCTTCAAAATCAGGGACTACCAGAGCGGAAACAAATTTCCGGTTGTCGCCTACCAGGACTACTCGTTCTATATAAGGGTCGGTGTTAAAATCATTTTCTACGGGCTGGGGCGCTACGTATTTGCCCCCGCTGGTTTTCATGAGTTCTTTTTTGCGGTCGGTGATAGTAAGGTAACCTTCTTTATCAAAAAATCCTATGTCTCCGGTTTTAAAGAAACCATCTTCTGTAAAAGATTCTGCGTTGGCTTCCGGGTTGTTCCAGTATCCTTTCATAACCTGAGGGCCCCTTACCAGAATTTCGCCGTCTTCCGCTATTTTTTCTTCCACTCCGGGAAGAGGTTTTCCTACCGTGCCTATTTTATTATCTTTTAGAGTATTGGCATTGATGATGGGGCTGGTTTCGGTTAGACCATACCCCTGATAGATATTGATGCCGATGCCGCCGAAGAATATAATCAATTCAGAGCTTATGGGGCCTCCCCCTGTGGAGCAAAAACGAAGGCGGTCAAGCCCTGCTCTCTTTTTAACCTTTTTAAATAAGGGAGCGTATAGCCTGCTTCTTAGTTTTAAGGAAGCCGGAACTTCTTTCCCTTGATTTTCTCGCAGGTAAATATCTTTTCCCAGTTCGATTCCCCGTTTAAAAAGTTTTTGCATAAAGGGTGGCCGCTCTTTTAATAAAGTATTTATGGTTATATATGTCCTTTCCCACAGCCGGGGGACGGAATTCATCGCTGTAGGTCTAAAAGTTTGCAGGCCCCAACGGATTTCCGCGGGATCTAGTGAATCTACAATTGCCAATACAGCCGGCACGTAGCTTCCCGCCATCAGATCAGCCGAAAAACCATAAGAATGACACAGGGGAAGATGAACCATAAAAACATCATCTTGGCGGAAGTCCATACTCTCAATTATTTCTCTCTGGCTTACTATATTTCGATTGTTGAGCATCACTCCTTTGGGCCGTCCGGTAGTGCCGGAAGTATACATTAGGATGACCATATCATCTTCATCTACCCTTTCGGTGATTTTTTCGATCTCCGATTTTTTATCCTGGTTGTTTTTGCCCAGTTCCAGCAATTCATCAAAGGTCATTACCATGTCGTCGGGTTTTTCTTCTATGGGGTCCATTATAAAGATTTTTTCTAAGTTTTCCAGTTTGTCTTTTACTTCCAAAACTTTATCTAAGTGTTCTTTGCTACCGCAAAAACAAAACTTGGCTCCGGAATCGTGCAGTATCCACCAGATATCCTCACTTTTACTGGTGGGATAAATGGGGACCATGGCACCTCTAAAAAGCATTGGTGCTAAGGCTGAAAAAATCCATCTGGGTCGGTTGGGGCCAAAAACTGCAGCGCGTTCAAATTCTTGGAAGCCGAGTGTGTAGAGGCCGCAGCATACTTGATCTCTAACAATGCTATCTACTTCTCCCCAGGTATACTTATGAATATCTTCTGTTCGTCTTCCCTCCTTATCATACCTCGACATGATGTAAAGCTTGTCCGGAAATTGATGCGCATTTTTTAAAGAAGTGCCAGCTATGGTGTTCAGGTTAAAATCTTTCATATTTTTTCCTCCTATACTGGGAATAAAATTATAATAGATAGAAGCATTACGAATGTTCTATCATAAAAATGTTTTCTTAATATTAGCATATTTGCAATAACCCTGCAACTAAGTGATTTTTTCGTTCCGTGTAAGATTAAAGGGAGGATTATTTTTTTTAGAATGTAGAATAAAATAAAACAGAATTTATGAAAGATAAAATAATAATGGGTAATTATTTTATAAAAAATCTTCCGGTGTTATATAAAAAAATTACTTAATATTCTTTACTATAAAATTAAAATATCTTAATTTCTCTTGTTTTTCAGTATGTTTAATATATAATGTACTCGCATGCTTAAAAACTAATGGATTTCGAATTTGTTTTTAATCAAGAAATAATAAATTGGAAATGTATTATTAGCTAAAGTAGCTTTTAGCTAAATTGCATGCTTAATAAGAGAGTGATTGGAGTAATGGATTGCTATGATGGATAACTACTTTCTTTTGTTTGCCAGTCCGCTAATATTATCTTTTTTGATAACACCTTTTATTCTCCGTTATGCCCTTAGAAGTGGTGCCATTGACGAGCCTGATTGGAGAAAGGTGCATAGTAAGGGAAAGCCTTTGTTAGGAGGTCTTAGTCTTTACCTTGCTATCTTGATTTCTACAGTTGCGTTTTATGATCATAACATCCAGCTTTATACTCTCCTGGTAAGCTTAACCATAATCGTTATTGTCGGTATCGTAGATGATTTGCACGGGTTAAACCCTTATGCCAAGTTAGCGGGGCATTTTATTGCTGCTACCGTATTGGTAGCTTATAACATTTCTGAGTTTGCCCTTATTTTTGATTTCCTCGAGCAGTTTATAGTTTTCCGGATCGTGGCTTTTTTAGTGGTAATTGTCTGGGTAGTAGCTATTACCAATGCATTCAACCTCATTGATGGGTTAGACGGGCTGGCAGTCGGGAACGCAGTTATTATCGGCAGCTTTCTTATATTGCTTTCTCTCCTTTACGGGAATATGTGGGCGTTGGGAATATCTATTATACTGGTAGGGGCTTGTCTGGGCTTTTTCCCCTTCAACTACCGACCGGCACGCATATTCTTGGGCGACACAGGTAGTACTTTATTAGGGTTTGTGCTGGCTTCTATTTTTCTCTTCAATGTTAGTTACGAAGTTCCCAAATTTATGTTGTTTGGCGTAGTGTTTTTGTTTATGTACCCTACTGTGGACTTGGGTTATGCTATGATCAGGCGCTTGAGAGAAGGAGTGCCTATCATGTCAGCGGATATGAATCACATCCATCATCATATTCTCCGGGGAGGGTTGCCTTCCAATTACGTGGTATACTTGCTTTATGGATTCAGTTTTTTAGTAGGTGTGTGCGGGGTATTCGTGATGGCCTTTTCTGAATGGATGATTTTTGTGGTTGTTGCTGCCATTGCTCTATTGATAGTTTTACTTGCTTTTGTCTTCCGGTTATTATTTAAAAATCATCAGACTCACCTGGTTAATGCTGACTTAACCAGGAAACGAGATATAAATAAATAAGATTAGTTAACTATTTATATCTAACTAACTTTACATAATATCCTTCTTTTTCAAATTTTCTTCTTAATATTTTTGACACCAGCAAAATATAAAAAATAAATATTTCCTATAATTAGTAGATTCTTTTTTTGTAGAGGGTTTACCGGAAAAAGGCGAAATTTATTTCCTTTTGGAGGATTTATTGTCTTTATTTCCCGGTGTACTGGATTATGCCCGAAATATTGTAATAAGCTATACCCTTATTTATGCAACCCCGGGGTTAATATTATTAATTGTGGGCCTGTGGGCAACCAGGAAATAATCACAAAGGTCTTTGCAATATAGTTAAATGTATGCTGCGGCTTCTTTGTCTGCAATTAAAATAAATTCATGGTGAAGTTGGAGAAACGAAGCAGGCACCTCGGTGGTAATTTTTCCATTTACTGTTTCCTTAATAGCTTCGGCTTTGCTTTTCCCACTGGCTAGCAGTATTACTTTTTGCGCTTGCATGATAGAGCCCATGCCCATAGTAATTGCCTGGCGGGGCACTTCTGATTCTTTGGAAAAAAAGCGGCTGTTTGCGCTAATGGTTTCTGCCGAGAGATTAACCACATGAGTTTGGGTATTTAAATATTTAGCGGGCTCGTTAAAACCGATATGCCCGTTTACGCCTATGCCCAAAATTTGCAGGTCAATGCCTCCGGCATTAACAATTTTCTGCTCATAATTATGGCAGGTTTCTGCTGTGTTATTTTCTTGGCCGGGAGGAATGTGAATGTTTTGTGACGGTATATTTACATAATTAAAAAATTTATGGTGCATGTAATAATGATAACTTTGAGGATGATCAGGGTCCAGCCCTAAATACTCATCCAGGTTAAAAGTTGTTACTTCACTAAAATCTATTGAACCGGCATCATACATTTCTATTAGTTTTTGGTACATTCCTTCCGGGGTAGAACCGGTAGCCAGGCCCAATACCGTATTGTTTTTAAGGGTGACCTGGCTGGATACTATCTGAGCTGCTTTGGCGCTCAGCTTTTGGTAATCTTCCATTACATAAATTTTCATATATCTTCCTCCATTGTTTTAGTAGGTTTAAAGGGCACTTAAGTTTTTAGAATAAACTTCAAACTTTTTTCCATAATAATTATTTCAGGAGTTTAGTTCTTTACTCAATATTTCTGCCAGTTCTTCAGCATAATTATGTAAAACGTTTTCTTCTTCTTCTCCTTCCACCATGATGCGAATTTTAGACTCTGTACCCGAAGGGCGCACAAGAATGCGTCCGTTAGGTCCTATTTTTGTATAAGTTTCTTCCATTGCTTTTTGAAAAGCAGGAATTTTATCCCAACCTTCTTTTTTGTTCACCTGGCAGTTAACCATTACCTGGGGGAGATGGGTCATTAATGACCTATACGAAGAAAGAGAGGAACCTTTTTCTTTGACGATTTCTGCAAGTTTCAAAGCGCTTAAGAGGCCGTCACCTGTGGTGGCATAATCAAAAAATATAATATGACCTGATTGTTCACCGCCAAGGCTGAAGCCACCTTCCCGCATTTTTTCCAGTACGTAGCGGTCTCCTACTTTAGTCCGTATCACATCTATGCCATGTCGGTTAGCTGCAATTTCCAGGCCTCCGTTGCTCATGATGGTAGAAACCAGTGTATTTTTATTTAACAAGTTATTTTCTTGTAAATGGAGGGCAAAAATTAGCATTAATAAATCGCCGTCCACAATTTCCCCTTTTTCATCTACTGCTATTAAGCGGTCTGCATCGCCGTCGAAAGCAAGCCCCAAATGTGCTCCATTTTTAAAAACAGCTTTTTGCAAGGCAGAAGGGTTAGTAGAACCACATTTAACGTTGATGTTAACTCCGTTAGGTTGATTGTTTAGTACTGTCAGCCTGGCCCCTAAAGAACGAAACAATTCCGGTGCCAATTCATAAACAGCGCCGTGGCCGCAATCTATAGCTATGTGCATGCCGTCAAGGCTGGGTGCGTTTTTCTGCAAGAATTCCAGGTAAATGTTAGTTGCATAGTAGTCTTCTTCCAATTTGCCTATTTCTCCGCCGATAGGACGCGGCAAAAGATCTTTGCCGAAGTAAATATCTTCTATTTTTCTTTCAATATCATCAGCTATTTTATACCCCGTAGGTGAAAATATTTTAAGACCGTTGTCTTCTATGGGATTATGAGAAGCGGAAATCATTATTCCTGCTGCAGCATTTAATTCCTTGGTTAAGTATGCCAGTGCCGGAGTTGAGAGCACCCCCAAAGAACGTACATTCATACCTGAAGAACATATCCCTGCAGTCAAGGCTCCTTCCAACATATTACCGGAGCGCCTAGTGTCTTTTCCCAAAACGACAAAAGGTTCTTGCGTGCCTTCTTTTTCTTTACGTAAAAGATAAGTGCAGATGCGCCCAATATAAAAAGCCATCTCCGGAGTAATGTCTTTATTGGCGATTCCTCTAATTCCGTCTGTTCCGAACAATTTGTTCAACATATTCCCTCCTTTTAATGAGGCATTACCAATATGGCCAAGCTTTTAATTAATGCTTCATTTTTAATTAGATTATTTCTGAACATTGTCTATAATTTTTCAACATAACTATTTATGTTCCTGCTGTAAATGTTTAAAAAAAATTTATGTTTCCTTAACTGGAGATTAACTTATTTTTATATGCTTTAGCTGCGGCAAAGTGTTGGCAAGGTAATTAATTTTGGAGATAGCTTGAAGGTTTGACGAAAATGCCTGGGAAAACTATAATGTATAAGAACGTTCGAAACATGAACAATAAATAGGGACTGTTATGGAAAACGAGTATCTGATTCTTTCTCAAATTGAAAAAAATGAAGAAATACCTCAGCGCGAAATTGCTAAACTAACCGGCCTTTCCCTGGGGACTGTGAACATGTTGCTTAAAAAGATGGTAAAAAAAGGGCTGGTTAAAATAGAAAACTTAAACAAGCGAAAATTGCGATATGTACTTACTCCCCATGGTGTAGCCGAAAAAAGTTTGTTGGCTTACAATTTTGCCCGTCATTCTTATCGCATAATTAATACGGTAATAATAGCAGTGCGGCAGGTATTGGATGAAGAAAAAAAGAAAAAAACCGTGCAGGAAGTGATTTTGTATGGTGAGAGGGATGATTTTGGGGAAATTCTAACCCTTGCCCTTTCAGCAGAAGGCGTTAATTCAACTTTTTTAAGGAGCCCGTCGCAGTTAAAAAGCCTGTCTTCCAATACTTTGGTTTTTTTGTGGGAAAAAAAGCGTGCCCGGGAATTACAGCAATTGGGCATAGAGGCGGTTAATATTTTAAATTATTTATGAGTATTGCCGGAGATGCCGGAATGAAAATATAAAAATTTAAGGAGTAGGTTATATTATGAAAAAGGTTTATGTAGCCATGAGCGCAGATATTATTCATCACGGCCATATTAATGTGATTAATGAGGCTCGGAGGTTGGGCGAAGTTTATGTAGGGGTG
>PUKQ01000235.1 GCA_003550565.1 Syntrophomonadaceae bacterium | reverse complement strand
TCTATAAGAGATTTGATAAATAGAGTAGAAGAAGAAGGGTTTATCTATTATGAAGGAGACTGGAATATAACATTATATAACGACAAAAAAGAAGAAATAGTAATATCAGGAGTAATGTACGAACAATAAAATAGTATAGTTAAGTAACCTGCAGTCCTTGGGATTGCAGGTTACTTGTTTTTTTTTGCTATTTTAACGTTTTAAAATACCTTTATTTAAAGAGTAATAATTAATTATATAGCCAAGGTTATAATTAGTTATTAGTCTTTAAAATAGAGTAAAATTTAAAGTCTGAAGAGATAGCCATAATATATGCCATTTCTTCCAGATACTAGGTAAATAAAGATCGATAGGAGAATAAAGCCAGAAGCTGAGGCTTTTACGGAAAATCTTGGGCATCCAGGGTTTACGGAAAGAAAAAAGCTTCCAGGCTTTTTAATAAGTTTTTTAGTTAACTATAAGGAGGTGATAAAAATGAAACTAGAAGAAAGAAACACTTTACTCGCCGCTCTTAAGGAGGGTAAAGATGTAAAGCTTACTGGCATTAGAAACGCCAGTGCGAAAGCTAGAATCCTCCAACAAGAATTGGAGTCTGAGAAGGTAAAAGAAACCTTTTCCGAAGAAGAAATTCTAGCTTATTTTGGCAAGCTGGGATATAGCATCTAGTGCACGGAGCGCCAATATAGAGAATATAGTGACGCTCCTGAATTGGTAAAGGAGAGAAGGTGGTTCATGGGCAAAGCTCCTGTAGACCATCAAGATATTTTAAAACATTATGGCTGGGATTTTGAATTTGAAGTTTCTGGCCATAGCGTAAAGCTGGGAGATCTGTTAAGAGTGCTGGATCTTCCAAGAGAAGAGAAAGAAGTCGTTTGGGACGCTCCTGTTCCAAGCAACAAAGAGCTTAATCCAGTAAATATAAATGATTGGATTAAGGAGCTAGACAAAAAAGGAGGTGAAGAGTAATGAGAAACGAATATTTTGAAAGCTTCTTGAGAAATCCTCAAGAATTTACAGCTGAAGAGAAAAGCGGTGCTAGGTTCATGGAGGAGGCAGAAATAAATTACCTTCAAGATAAGCTGGAAATAGAGATGGATTGTGATTGGTACGAAGCTCTGAGAGCTATAATAACTCTCAGAATGCAAGTAAAGCGACTAAAGGAAGCACAGTATCTAATATTTTGCTTGAAGAATTGAGGAGAGCCTAAGCTGGCTCTCCTTTGTATTTTCAAGGAGCTTCGGGATTCTGTAAACCCATCACCCGAACCGCCAGCACCAGCCAGCCAGGAGGTGGGTTTACAGAAGCCTGAAAGCTTCCAGGGTATTTTACGGAGATAAAAAAGCTTCCAAGGAGCTTTTAGACTTCAACAAAAAAAGGAGGTGAAAGGAATGAAAGAAATGTTGGAAAAGGTGGATGTAGATAAGTTTTGCACCATAATTGAATCAGCTGTGAATGAGTACCCTGAGCACCCAGAAAAGGTGCTGGGGCAGTGGGCTAGCTCAAAAGAAAGGCTTTTCGAAATGCTAGGTGGATTAACATACGAAGAAAAGTTTGAAGAAGCGCTTTCATTTGGCGAAATCTCAAACAAAATGGAGCGGGAAAGAATTGAGCTATATCACAAATTTCCTGAGGTGGTGCCATATTTTGATGAGCTAATAGCAGAGGATATGCTGAAGAATCTGCACCCAACAGGCAAGAAGATTTCTAAATTTCTTAGTGAGCAGATTATAGAAGAAGAAAACTACGCTGTAATTAATGAAAAAAAGAAAACAAAAAGAGAAGCTTTTAATATTCGCTTCTCAAAGTTTTACCAATCGCTTTTCAACAAAGGAATAATGGTTATATCAATAGACCCGCTCGACTTCTTAACAATGAGCCACAGCAAAACATGGCATTCTTGCCACTCAACAACTGGCATGAAAGCCGCCGCAACGGTAAGCTACATGGTAGATTCGGTAACAGTAGTAGCTTATATTAAGAGCAGAGAAGAAGAAATAAGCATTAACGGTGTAATGATTCCACACCACAACAAAACCTGGCGGCAACTCGTTCATGTTGACCTAGAAGGTGTAGCGGTATTCAACAGGCAACACCCGAATCAAAATGATATTTCAGCTAGAAAGTCAAGAGAGATGGTTGCCCATAAGTTGGGCGGGTTCACACAGCTTGGCTCGGAGTACACAGTCACCTACAACAGGGGCAGGGTGGTAGAGTCAGCTAAGGCGAGCGAGAGCTTCCTAGGGTATGATGATTTACATTGGTATGATGGCGATGTAAATGTTAGTAGAATAACACTCAAAGGAGCAGAAAGTAATAGTGTTATTTATTATGGCTGCGACCCATATTGCCCAGTTTGTGGCAGTGTGTCATTAGCAGATGAATATAATGACATAATGTTTAATCCTAGCTCAACAATACCAATAGCTTGCAGGACATGTTGTAATGCAGCACTTTGCGACATGTGCGAAGAAACAGTTATAGAATTTGTAGAACACGGCGATCAAGTATACTGCAGTAATTGCTTTGAAGAATACATGTTTGAGTGTGAGTGTTGTTATACATTGGAATTAAGAGAAGAAAGCGTATATGTTGATTGCCAAAACAAAACAATTTGTAGCGATTGTTTTAATAAACACTATATTATTTGTGATAACTGTAGCGAAGTGGTGCCTGATGATAGCGTGGCTGATGTAGGAGATGAAAGCTTCTGCAGGGATTGTGCTGCAGAAATATTAGTAACTTGTGAAGAGTGCGAAGATTTTATATTTGATGATTATGCTCATTATACAGATGAAGGCTGGTTTTGTTTGCAATGCTTTCAGACAAACTACATTATTTGCGCTGAATGTAACGAAGCTGTGCTTGCTGATGATAGTGTAGCCGCAGAAGATGAAGTCTTTTGCTCGTGCTGTGCAGGTGATATTTTAATACCCTGTGAAGGGTGTCGCATCAATATATATGAGGCAGAAGCTCATCTTACAGAAGGCGGTAGTTTTTGTGAAGGGTGCCACAGAGAGGAGGCTGGGGTAATTGGATAAATTATTAAAAGAAGTGGTTAGAAAAGATGATAAAAAGCTCATGAAATTAATAAGTAAAAAAATAAAACAAGAATATAAAGAAATTTTAGTAACAAAAGATTATATTATATGTAAAGGGCAATCGCCAATAATGTTAAACGCTCATGTCGACACGGTACACTCTATAAAGCCTTACCAGATATTTTACGACCAAAAACAACAGGTGGCTTGGAGCCCGCAAGGATTAGGCGCCGATGATAGGGCAGGTGTTTATGCACTATTGAAGATAGCAGAAAATGCAAAAGTTAAGCCCTGGCTCTTATTCACAACAGGTGAGGAAAAAGGAGGAGTTGGAGCGGAAGCTGCGGTAAAGGAATTAGATATAGAAGTGGATATGATAATTGCTCTTGATAGGAAGGGCAAGAATGACGCCGTTTTCTATGATTGCATAAATATTGACTTCATAGAATACATTGAAAGTTTCGGCTTTAAAGAAGATATTGGCTCATTTTCAGATATTTCTATACTTTGCCCAGGGTGGCAGACAGTAGGAGTTAATTTAAGCATAGGCTACTATCAACAACATACAAAACAGGAATATTTATCTATAAAATCCATGAACAAAACAATAGCTAAAGTGCATGAGATACTAGAAAACCCGCCAAAAGAAAAGTTTGAATATAAAGAAAGAAGATTGTCTATATTTCAACCACATACAAGCCTTAATTTCTACTGTTACCCGCTATACAACGGCGAATATATAGGTTTTTGCGAGCTCTGCCAAAAAGAAAAATCATTGAAAGATTATACAGACACCTGCCCGAATTGTGGGCTTTATAGAGATGAAGTTGGAACAGATGTTTTTGAATGCGGTGAGTGCTTGCAAGAGTTTTATTCATTTGAAGATTCGCCTATTAATGCAGTATGCACCTATTGTTTTGAGGAAGCTATTAGTACGGAACTATACATGGTAGATTCGGTAACAGTAGTAGCTTATATTAAGAGCAAAGGAGGTGAGTGAGGGATGCAAGTAAATAAATTAATGAACTCAACCAGAAAGTCTTGTAACGCTTACGGAGAAACGGGCAAGGCGGGATTCAAAAGAAACAAGAGTGGGTTTGCTTTATGGGACGCCAGAACTAAAGAGCTGGAAAAGCAAAACAAAAAATCACCTGTAATAACATATAAGTTAGAGGTGATGAAATGATTACAATACAAGAGCTAAAGATAATAAGAGATGCCCTTAAAAGCGGTAAAGATGTAATTCTATCATATCAAAAAAGCAAGGGCGAGCTGCACATAAAAGAGATAAGAATAAAGAAGATAAAGCCTTTTGGCAAATGAGCCAGAAGAAGACCAATTGCGGTGGTGAAAGTTACCACCGCTTTTTTATTGTCTAGCTCCAGAAAGGCGCCAAAACCAAGAGTAACAGGAGAAGCGGGAAAAAAGGGGTAAGTGGAAAGGCTTTTACGGAACTTTATAAGCATCCGAGGGGTTTTATGGGATTTTATAGGCAACCGAAGGTTTTTTGGCGGTTTTGTGGAGGTAGAACAGCAAAAATATTTCTTTTCAAAATACAAGTATGTAACTTGACAAAACGAAACAATTATAGTACACTTAAGATAGAGGTAAGTTAAAATTTCCAATTTACCCATTTACCTGCTATCAATCCATTGAAGGGGGGTGTAGAGGTGAAAAGCGGCTTAAAAACAGAAATTATTGAACTAATAGATATAGTTGATCAAACGATTAAACATATGGATCAGATGATACAAGAGTACCCTGACGGAGAAAGTAAGGCTTTTTTGGAAGGGAAAAGGACAGGATATGCAATATTGAAAGCATCTATATTAGACAGAGTGGAAAATTGCAAATTAAACAGAGTGGAAAATTGCAAATCCAAGAAAGAGGTTGGCGATATACATTATATATCCTATCACGAAGAAGCTACTTTAAATAACAAGACATTAATAAAGCTAGTTAAGGTACTTCTTGATGAAAGACAACAACACTATAAGGGGTTGAATAGACTTCAAGATCCCAAAACTGCAAAAGGTTCTATTATTGTTGACTTAGGATTTCTTGATGAACAGGACAGAAAACTGTACCTTAAAGTAAGGAAAGACGATGCCTCAATGTATGTAGCAGTTAAAAATTACGATGAGGGTTATTGTTAACCTAGTGATGTAGTAAGTAATTTAATAAAAGCAATGGCTGGGCTATTAAAACCCCAAGACAAAGCTAAATATGAAGCATAAGGAGCTTGTAATAGTTAAAAATAAGCTCCTTATATTATTAATGGATGCCGCCGCCGCTGGCACCAGCCATCACCGCCAGCACCAGCAACGCCAGCCAGCCAGGAAGGAGGGGGAGCGATGAGATACTTCATAAATGCAGATGAGAGATCGCCAGAATACGGGCATGTATATGTTTTAGTCGAAGACAAAGGTTCTTTTGTTCTGGTAGTTGACGAGCCAGATAGGTACTTAGAAAAAATTATATTAAAAGAGCAGGCGGTGGAAATAACAAGGGATGAGTACAACAGGGTTATAGAATCAATTGGCGATTTTGACACCATTGTAGTTTCAGAAATACTAAAAAAGAGGGGTGTAGATCTTTGAAAAAACATATGTATTTATCAAGAAAAAAAGAGGAACTAGGGGATATAGTTATACAAATACCAGGCCATGGTGAATAGAAGATGGGTTAAGAACGACAGTTGAAGAAATATCCGAAAAATACCCTGAAGAAGTATTAAGGTATATAGCCGAGATGCTGAAGAATTTTAAAGATGAAGAGTAGGAAGAGGAGGTGAGAGTTATGAATAGGGAAATAGAGATGGATAAGGCAATAAGAAGGTGGCCGAGATTAACAGCTCATTTAATATGTGAATCTTTGGGATACTTTACTCCAAGGGGAGCGGCAAATGCCATAGCACACTATAAGAATGACCAGTCGTTCTCCTGTGAGTGGTACTCGCATATGGCTAGTTTCAGTGGAGACCCTTTTGACCAAGAAGCTCTTAAAGAGATTGGGGCAGATGTGATGAGGTGGACAGTTCAAAGGAGGCATAACCATACAGGATATATGGCAGACTACAAACATGCTAAAGAGCTGGTAAGAAGAAGCTTAAGTAAAGAAGGAGATCCAACATTCGCTAGTTGGTTTTAAGAAGGGGTTGATTTTATGAATTCTAGTGAGTACAAAAACATGCTTGCGAAGCTTCTTAATGTATCAGATGGGTTTTTGAAAAAGCAGATTCCTATTTCAGATCTGAGGAAAGTAGTTAAGGAAATTAAAGAGTTCTTAGGTGAGGATACAAAGTAAAAAAAAGGGGGTTTGCCCCCAAAAAAAAGGAGGTGGTTAGCGTGTACGAAATCCCAATCGTGAGGCTTGAGATTGTAAGAGATTCAGGTGAAAGGATGTTACAGGTGTCCTGCCCTGAGGATGTTGTAGGTGTAGCGAGAAGCTATATTGGCAACGAGGACAGGGAGCACATGATCGCATTGCTCTTAGATACCAAAAACAAGATCAACGGGGTCCACACTGTTAGTATAGGCACCCTAAACAGTTCCATAATACACCCCAGAGAAGTATTTAAGGCGGCTATTATGGGAAACGCCGCTGCTTTAATCCTGATCCATAATCACCCTAGCGGCGACCCTAATCCCAGCCAGGAGGATTTAGAGGTAACACGGAGGATACGGGAGGCTGGCGAGTTGATTGGTATCCCGTTACTGGACCATATAATCCTTGGCGATGGAAGCCACGTATCGCTGAAAGAGAGGGGGGAGTGGGAATGACTAAATACAAAATGTACCACAAAATTTATGATGATATAGAAATAGAGCTATCAGCAGACAATTTAAAAGATGCCTTGGTAGAGGCTCTGGATATAACAGATCATTATATAATAGATTCCGATGTTGAATGGGATGGTATGTGGCGTCCTGATTGTTCTCAGGAGTGCCACCAGTGTGAATTTTCTCCTGAATACAAATGGAACCCGTACACACATTCTTGTAATCGTATTAACACCGAAACGAGGTGATGAAACATGTCGGAGGTTAAGGTTCTTGATCTTAAGGTTACTAATCTTAAGGTTACTGACGGAATCCAAGTCCGCTCAAGAGTGGATGTATTGGTGGAAGACAAAGGAGCTCATGAGGTTTATTCTGCAGTAATTGTTAAGCAGACAGGTACTGATATTGATGTGGAAGACATTAAGTTTATCATAAACAATGGCATAAAGTTAGAACAAGAGCAAGCTAGGAAGTCTTTTCCTTCCTTTCAATGGTAGGTAAAAGTGAATGGGCGTAAGCCCCGTCGATGAGTCCCCGACAGGCGGACATTGGGTATTGGATTACTCTATGTCCGCTTTTCTTTTCCCAAGGCAAAGAGGGTAAAGAGTAGGTAGTAAGGTTAACAAGGAAGCCCGAGGGGTATTTACAGATGTTTTTGGGCATCCAAGGTATTTACAGAAAAGGAGGTGGTGTTGTGAAAAAAAGGAGTAAGAGTTTAGACAAGGCGCACTATGTGAATATTTGCAACAGATATGCAAGTGGTGAGTCAATGGCATCTATTGCAAGAAGTTATGGCGTCGGCATATGTGCAGTAAGGTCGGTTTTGATAGGAAATAGCATTAAGCTAAGGGGAAACACTTCCCGTATTTATGAACATCTAGACAGTAAAGAAATTCTTGAAAG
>PUKQ01000084.1 GCA_003550565.1 Syntrophomonadaceae bacterium | reverse complement strand
TTATTTGTTTATACGCAAGCACATTGGCTGGCACATTCCGGTTGCCATAATAGCAACGGTTTTTGTCTTGACTCTCATTGCCGGAGAAAATCCCCTGTACCATATATTCACCGGGGGAATCATGTTGGGAGCTTTTTTCATGGCTACCGACTGGGTAACCAGCCCCATAACGCCCAAAGGGAAATTAATTTTCGGGGTAGCCATCGGAGTATTAATTGTTTTGTTCCGGCTGGTTTTGCCTCCCACCGAGGGAGTGGCATTTTCTATTCTTATCATGAATGCTTTTGTCCCTTACATTGAAAAGGCTACCAGGCGGCCTTCATTCAGTGATCCTAAGCCAGCTTCTGCAGCGTAAAGAGCCGCAGAAAAAGTTAAAATATGGGAAAGCAAAATGCTCTTTAAATAAAAAAACAAGGCTGTTTTTGCGCAGCCTTGTTTTTTTATGTGCGCTCAAGGATGGGCGATAGTTAGGCAATGGAAGTCTGCTATGGGCTTTGGCAGTGGGGGAACCAAAAGGGGACCAAAAGCTGAAGGGCTAAACAGCAGATACAGTAGCTTTGGATGCCTCTCTGTCTGATCAATATAAGGCCGACAACCTGAGAGGGGCTACCTGCTTGAGGTAGGAGTGGAACTTCGAGGTAAAGCAGGAGTGCTGAATTGGTCCCGGCAACTAACAAAAAGGGCCAGGAATTTTCCTGACTCCGCTATTAAATCTATTGAACCGCCGTATGCCCGACCGACACGTGCGGCGGTATGGGAGGGCGGCGGTTAATCACCGTTCCCTATCCCGATTCTTTATTCCAGCTAATTTTAACACCCTTCTTAAGAAAAGTTAAATATTTCACATGGCTGAATGTAGCATAGTATTGGGGTACTTGATACGCTCTCTTTATTTAGCATTTTATCATCATTCCCTTCAGGGATTAACCGGGGTAAAAATTTTTTTTCATTATCTTGGAAGGCAATATAGACCAAGGGTGAGGGAAGCGGAGAAAGAGGAAGCCAAATTTAATAAAGGGTAAAAGGGTATATGTATATTCCGGTAAACGCCAGCAAAGAGATATTATATTTATCCACATTAATTTCTGGTGCTGAAATTTTTATTGTAGAAAATGGCCGCATAATTTGCATGAGAGAAAATTTTATGTTACTATATGAACATATAAGAATATAGTAAATTTAAGCTTATAAAGTTTGTAGGGAAGGTGAAATGTATGTCAGCACCCCAGTATGAATCATTAGCAGAACTTTTTAAATCACTGGGCCACCCTACTCGCATCTGGATATTGCAATTATTGCGAGGAGGGGAAAAATGTGTATGCGAGATTGTACCCGAACTGGAGATGGAACAATCTAACGTTTCCAGGCACCTGGCCGTATTAAAAAAAGAAGGTATCCTGGAGTCGCGCAAAGAGGGATTAAAAGCTATTTATTACATTAAGGATTCCCGCATTTACCATCTCTTGGATTTGGGTTTGGATATTTTGAAATCTTACTGGCAAGATAAGCTGGAGTCAGGAATTTAAAGGTAAATCTATGTTTGGAGCTTAGCCTAAATTGGAGGTGAAAAGTAATGGAGGTAAAAATTCTCGGCCCGGGATGTGCAAACTGTGTAAAGCTGGAAAATGAAGTAATAAATGTTCTTGCCGAATTGGAAATTGCCGCTGATGTCCAAAAAATCACGGAGATGAAGCAAATTACGGAACACGGGGTAATGATGACCCCGGCTTTGGTTATAAATGAGGAAGTTAAAGTATCGGGACGGGTGCCCCGCAAAGACGAAATAGTCAAGTGGATAAAAGAATCAGCGTGATTAACCACCTCAAATCTCATTTCTGAATAAATTCGGAAGAAAGTGTTCTTGTTGCTTTTTCTCTCTTTTCCGAAATTTATGAGGTATGAGCTTGTTATTTGATGGGGATTTTAGTTAAAAAAAGGGAGGCTTTATTCCTCCCTTAAGATTATGGAGGTTGGCAACTTGAAAGACTGGCAAAAATTGGCTTTAATGGTGGGCATATTTCTTATTGTTTATTTTGCTCCTTTTGAGGAAGCTCATATCCAGAAGTCTATCCTGGAAGCTTTCTACATGCTCCAGTATTACGTTCAAGAGCATGTTTTGTTTTGTTTGATACCTGCTTTTTTTATAGCCGGAGCAATTGCTAATTTCATTTCACAAGGAGCGGTAATAAAATATTTTGGAGGAAAGGCTAAGCCATGGCTTGCCTATTCAGTGGCTTCCGTTTCGGGATCGGTCCTGGCAGTTTGCTCCTGCACTGTGCTTCCTCTTTTTTCCGGAATTTATCGAATGGGAGCAGGACTTGGCCCTGCCGTGGCCTTCTTATATTCGGGACCGGCTATTAATATCCTGGCTATACTTCTTACTGCCCGGGTCTTGGGCTGGGAACTGGGGTTGGCTCGGGTTGTGGGAGCTGTATTATTTGCCATCGTTATTGGTTTACTTATGGCTTTTTTCTACCGTAAGGAAGATGCCCGCCGACTGGAGGCGAACTTGCAATTTGGCGAGGAACAACCAAGCAACCGTAAAGAATGGCAAAATCTCGTTTATTTCCTGGTTTTAATTTTAATATTAATTTTCGCCACCTTGAGTGAGCCGGCGAATGGAGCAGGATTGTTTTACCTGTTGTGGCAATGGAAGTGGCCTATTGCTGTCGTTTTACTGATTTTGCTGGGGATAATGGTAGTGCGCTGGTTTGATGGAGAAGAAAGGCGTAGCTGGGTGGCGAGCACATGGGATTTCACCCAGCAAATTCTCCCCCTTCTTTTTGCAGGGGTTCTAGTTGCCGGCCTCCTTATGGGCCGCCCCGAGAGTGATGCGGGACTCATTCCGGAAGAATACATTGTTGCTCTGGTAGGCGGAAACGATCTGCTAGCAAATTTTATTGCTTCCCTTGTAGGTTCAGTTATGTATTTTGCTACTCTTACTGAAGTTCCAATTCTTCAAGGCTTAATAGGTTCTGGTATGGGAATGGGGCCTGCCCTGGCGTTACTACTGGCTGGTCCGGCTCTTAGTTTGCCTAATATGATGGTAATCCATAGTGTGCTGGGAACTAGAAAAACAGGGGTATTTGTAGTGCTGGTAGTTATTATGGCCACTATTTCGGGCCTTATATTTGGCACCATTGTCGGATGAACAGGTGAGTTGAGCAAGGGATTGTCCAAACAGAGTTTTGAATATAAGCAAGTTGAGCAATTTAGTGTAAAAAAAGCCCTTGTATAAGCTGGGTTGTCTTTGTTACCGGTAATTTTAACCTCCTTCTATTTTTAAAAGAATGTTGCCCTCTTCATCCTTTATTATTTGACTGCAAACACTGCAAAAACCCTCAGAGGCTTTTCCTGCTTTTTGTTTAATTTCGTTAGATTTTTCTTCATCAATCCAGGTTTCTCCATCGTGATCTTCTGTTCCGTAGAGAAAATTTCTTATGTTTGGTATATATTAATTCTGAAAGTACATTACTGTAGTTGAAAAATAAGAATATTATTTTTCTAATGAGACAAAAATTTTATTGTAATAAAATGAAAAATAATAAATTTTTTTAAAAAATGTATATATTTGAAAAATTAGCAGGAAACGCCTATGTATAAAGCGTATACTCTAGGTGAAAATTTAACTTTTAACGCCAAGAATTCTCCCGCTTCTACAGGCAGGAGATGAAAGGGTAATGAATATATCCAAGCGGAGAAAAATACTTTCAAAATATCTTATGAACTTATAGAGATCTCTAATATTGAAAAGAGAATAGAGAGATGGGTTAAGAATTATTATCAGGCATATGAACATTTAAGTATAGGTTGGAGACCTGAAAATCTATATGCTTAATTATTTATCGTAATAAAAACCTCGTTCTATATTAAGGGAAATTATTAAAATGTGGTCAAGCTAATAAGTGTTGGGTATTAGATAAGTAAAAGAGGGGTATTGTTTTGCCTAAATGCATTTTTTGTAGCGAGTTAGAAAGAGAAATTATTGTGGAAAATGAGCTGGCAGTGGCTTTTTTAGACAAATTTCCGGTTAATGAGGGGCATACCCTGGTTATTCCCCGGCGTCATATGGAGAATTTTTTTGAAGCGTCCATGCAGGAAATAGAAGCTATTAATCTATTAATTTTCCGGGTTAAAGATGTTTTGGATGAACGATACAAGCCGGATGGTTACAATATAGGCATAAATGTGGGAGAAGATGCCGGTCAGACTGTTTTTCATTTACATGTGCATGTTATACCCCGATATAGAGGAGATGTGGAAGACCCCCGGGGTGGAGTAAGAAATATTAAATAGAAAAAGCAATGTAGTTTTATGAAGGAGCAGGTGAAGAGGAAATATGGAAAAAGCGGATTGTATCGTGGTGGGAGCCGGACCGGCGGGAGCGGCATGTGCAATTAGTTTGGCCCGAAAGGGCTTTGAAACGGTGTTATTGGAGAGGGCGAGACAGCCGGGAGAAAAGAATGTTGCTTCGGCAGTAGTTTTTACCCCGGTGCTGGAGCAAATTGTTCCCGAATACTTACAGGAAGCACCCCTGGAAAGAAAAATTGGCGATCACGCCTTTGTTTACCTCACCGGTGAAGGCTACGGGCAGTTAAGGATGCGCTTTCCCGAGCATTACCAGCAAAATCTGGCCTTTACTGTTTACCGGAGTCAGTTTGACCGATGGTTTGCGGAGAAGGCAGTGGAGGCCGGCGCCGAACTTTTGCCCGATGCGTTGGTCACCGATCTGGTTTGGGATGGAAACCGGGTCGTGGGAGTTAAGGTGGGGGAAGAAGAAATCCGGGCCAACGTGGTGATTGGAGCAGACGGTCTCCATTCGGTAGTGGGGCGAAAAGCGGGGCTGGTTACCGATGATATTTCCCGCTACCTTCTGGGAGTGAAAGAAGTGCTGGACCTATCTCCCGGTGTTATTGAAGAAAGGTTTCAGCTGAATGAGGGAGAGGGCGCCTGCCTGGAATGTGTGGGCTATCCCCTCAACGATATCTGCGGGGCCACTACCCTTTATACTAACCGTGACAGCATTTCGCTGGCTGTTTTTGGCTGGGTGGATCTGATTAGGGAAAAAAGCATTGACCTCAATGAGAGACTGCAGATGGTCAAGGAGCAGCACCTGGTGCGCAATCTGGTGGGCGATGCCCCGGTCAGGGAATACCAGGCGCACATGATTTCCGATGGGGGGCGAGTGAGCTTGCAGAACCTTTTCGGTAACGGGGTACTGCTTTGCGGGGAAGCCGGTGGGTTTGTCGTTTTTTACGTAGGCATTTCCACAGGGATGCTTTCCGGAATGATGGCAGCGGAAGCCGTGGATCGGGCAAGGGAAAAAGGAGATTACAGCGCCCGCGGACTGGGAAGTTATGTATCGCTGCTGCAGGAGTCGGGGCTTTTAGATTCTCTCTATGACACCCGTCGTTTCAGCAACTACCTGGTAAAAAGAGGGAGGGAAAACTTTCCCGATTTTCTACAGCGAAGTTTTGACTTGATGGGCGAGGGTTTAGCTGGTGAGTTTAGTTTCCAGCCCCGGGCTGTGCCTGCTTCCCGAGAGTTTTTTTACAACCTGGAGGAAAACATAGTACCGGGGTTTATGCGTTTGCCACTGCGGAGTATGGTTAAGATACTGGACCCCGCGGTGCGAAATTTAAAGAGAATAAACGCGCGACGCAAACTGGGTTAACAATTAAGGAGGCTCTGAAATGGATGTATCGCGAAAAAAGAATAAAGAAGAAAAACTTGCCACGGTGAATTTTCGAATTAACCGGCAGGAGCCCCACATAGTTGTTCGCAAGGAATTGTGCGAGTCCGGCAAGTGTCCGGGCAAGCCCTGCCTGGAGGCCTGTCCGGCGGGAAATTATAGCTGGGATGACGCTGCCGGCACCCTCATTTTTAACCATGAGGGCTGCCTGGAGTGCGGCACCTGCAGGTTTATCTGCCCCCTGGAAGCTATTGAGTGGAATTATCCCCGCGGCGGGTTTGGCGTAATCTATTTGTGGGGGTAAAAAGTGAGGAGACATATATATGGGTAAAAAGGATATGGCTTCATGGCCGAGCTACAACGAACTAGCCTGGACTGAGCATATTATTGCTCCTTTTTATTTTAAGAACTAGATATAAATAGCTGAGATTACTGAAGAATTGCATATTAACCGAAAGAGGGTTTTTAGTGAGCCTGTTTGCTTATAATGGGCAGGAAGTTGGTCCCTTAGAGGGTGCAGTGTTAAGGGTTGTATCTATACTTTCCGGCAGGGGGGAAATGAAATGGAACAGTGGGAATTTAAAAAGGGCATGTCTGCCGGGGAAATAGAACAGAGCGTTGATATCATTATTTCCCGGTTAAAACTAAAAGAGAAAATTTATCTCATTTCCGGCAACCTCGATACCATCCTGGCTTTTATTATAGACGGCTTTAAGTACAACTACCGTCCCTGGAAAGCCGGCGGTCTCAAACGCTGGGGCATTCCTCCTGTTAAATTTGTGGACGGGCCCCGCGGTGTGGTTTGCGGGCGTTCTACTTGTTTTCCCGTAGCTATGGCCCGGGGAGCCAGTTGGGATAAAGAACTGGAAGAAAGAATAGGCCAGGCCATTGGCCGAGAAATCAGGGCGCATGGAGGTAATTATTTTGGCGGAGTCTGCATCAATTTATTGCGTCACCCTGCTTGGGGCCGGGCTCAGGAAACTTACGGCGAAGACCCTTATCTGCTGGGGGAAATGGGAGCGGCACTCACCCGGGGGGTGCAGCACCATAATGTTATGGCATGTGTGAAGCATTATGCCGCCAACAATATCGAAAATTCCCGCTTTCAGATAGATGTACGCATGGATGAACGAACCCTGCGGGAGGTTTACCTGCCCCATTTCCGGCGGTGCATTGAGGAAGGGGCTTTTTCCGTGATGGGGGCTTATAACAAGTTCCACGGGGAATATTGCTGCGAAAATCCCTACCTGCTCCGGACAATTTTGAAAGAGGAATGGAATTTTGATGGCTTTACCCTTTCCGATTTTTTGTGGGGGGTAAGAGATGCCATCAAGGCCATCAATGCGGGTATGGACTTGGAAATGCCTTTTACCAGGCACTATAAAAAGGGAAAGGTGAAAAAAGCCGTCCGGGAGGGGTTAATAAAAGAAGAAACCATAGACGAAGCGGTAAAGCGCATCCTCAGAAAGCTGGTGGAAATAACCGTTGCCGAAGATCCTCAGGAGTATGACCGGGTACTGATTGCCTGCGACAGGCACGTGCGCCTGGCCCGGGAGGCGGCGGAAAAAAGCATGGTCTTGCTTAAAAACGAGGGCGGGCTTCTGCCCTTAGACAAAAAACGCATCAAGAAACTGGCCTTGATAGGGGAGCTGGCAGAGGAAGTTAATCTCGGAGATCATGGCAGCAGCAGGGTACGCCCTCCTTATGTGGTGACCATAAGGGAAGGTTTGCAGAGTCACCTGGTCAACAATTTAGAGCTTCTTCACTGTGACGGCAAGAACCTGGAAGAGGCCCGGGATACTGCCCGGCAGGCAGATGCGGTAATCGTAGTGGCCGGTTATCGCCACAATGACGAGGGAGAGTATATTATTAACGTGGATAGCAAGAAGAGGAAGACAAAAATCCCCCTGGGGGGAGACCGCCAAAGCATTGCCCTCAAGCAGGAAGACATAAATCTGATCAATGCGGTGGCCCCCCAGAACGCCAACACGGTGGTTACTCTTATTTGCGGAAGCGCCATTACCATGGAAGAATGGAAAGACAACGTTCCGGCCATATTGATGGGCTGGTACCACGGAATGGAAGGGGGCCATGCCTTAGCCCGCATACTTTTCGGGGAGGTAAACCCT
>PUKQ01000215.1 GCA_003550565.1 Syntrophomonadaceae bacterium | reverse complement strand
CAGCATGACTACCGGGCCTTTTATTACTATCTCACCCTGTTCTCCCTGGGGCAGAGGATTTCCCTCATCATCATGTATTTCTACTTCTATGCCAGGCAACGGTTTCCCGATAGAACCTGGTTTTTTCTTGCCTTTCAGGGGATTTATGGTGCTAGCCCCGCAACATTCCGTCAATCCGTAGCCTTCTACTATAGTTGTACCAAAATTTTCTTCAAAGTCCTGAAGCACTTTCACCGGCAGGGGCGCTGCTCCGGAAAAACAGGCCCGAAGGGTAGGTTCCAGGCTTATTTCTTTTTCTGCTGCTACTTGCAAGAGGTGGATGTACTGGGTAGGTACGGCAAAAAAGACAGTTGCTTGATATTTTTTGATTTCTTCCAGAACACGCAGTGGATTGTACTGAGGAATCAGGATAACCGCTGTCCCGGAGAAAATACTGGCTACCAGAATGCAAGCCAGGCTATAGATATGAAACAGGGGCAATATGCAAACTACGATATCCTTGCTGCCACTTTCCAGAGATTCCTGGATAGATTGGCCTTCGGCCAGGAAATTGCGGTGGCAGAGCATAACCCCTTTGGGTCTTCCCGTGGTGCCCGATGTGTAAAGTAAGGCAGCCAGATCATCAGGCCCGACAGAGGCAGCTTTAAAGGCCTTTTTACCCTTAAGCATTAGCTCCGAAAAATAAATGGTTCCCACAGGAGATGCCCCGCCCCTTCCTGCTCGGGGTCTTTTGGCCACGTCAATATCTAATTCCCGGGCTTTTTCTTTCTCCACCAATACTTCTGCTTCACAGATGACTCCCTTCTTTTTTGCTCCCTGAATAATAACCGTATTGGGAGAACTTTTCCCGGAGAGATATTTCCCGGTTACTTTTCCTTCAGCAACGGCAGAAGCATAAGCAACCCCTTCATAAGCGTCGCTTTGAGGGCTATAAATTAAACGCCATGTGCTCAAATGTCTACACCCCCTTCAAAGATTTGGTAGATTATTTATTTTATTCTGCAGGCGCCGAAAGGTATTCGTCCACTTCATCAAAGAACTTGGTCTCTACTTCTTCCGAGGGCGCTGCAGTGAGCAAACTAACTACTACATAAAGAACTATGTTAATTACTATGGAAGGTAGTACCGGATGCAGGTCAAACAATAACTGGGGTATGAAGAAACTGGCGATCAGATAAACTGAACCGGCCACAGTTCCCACCATTGCTCCCCAGCCTGTTCCTCGCTTCCAGAGTATGCCACCTATTAATGCAGGCGCCCACTGGGCAAATCCCGGTGTGGCTATATCGGTTAAGTACAACCCCAAAGCGGTGGGATTCCACATAGCCAAGCCCAGGCTTAAAAATACTAACCCTGCTACTACAACCCTCGTCCAGGTTACCAGGCTTCTTTCTGTCATATCTGGTTTTAAAAAGCCGTGGATAATATCCCGGGCCATGAATATACTGCTGGTCATAAGCTGGATGGAAGCGGAGGAAATTGCTGCAGCGGCCACTCCCAGGATGGCCACCAGGCCGAATCCGGGTAAATATTCCATAATGGTAAGCTGCACAGCGTTATCTGCTGCTGCTCCCGTCAACTCTGGCATTAACGCCGGGCTTATGATGGCCCCGAAAATATAGGGAACTGTATAAAATAAAAGTCCGCCAAAGACTAATAGGAGGATGGGTAGATATTTAAAAATGGCTTTATCTCTGGCAGTCATGGTCTGAATTACAATATGGGGCCAGCTTAGGGAGAGAAATCCTACGATGATAGTTCCTATGAGCATTACAGAGGTAAACTCCCCGTGTGGGCCGGGCACGCTCAATTGTTCGGGGTTAGTTTCTTTAAGGATATCAACCGCTTGCATAATACCTCCCTCAGGTAGGGCCACCATGATTACCCCCACCAGGGCTCCAAAAAAGGTAAGGGCATACAGCAAGCCAAATAGCACGTTTGCCCAGGCTACAGTTCTCATGCCGCCCAGGATTATAAAAGCGAGCATGATCGCCGTAAAATATAGGGCTCCATAAAGGACGGGAAAACCAGTTAAGGCCTCCAACCCCACGCCTATACCCAGTAGCTGAACGCAAATATAGGGGACAATATAAATCAACAAAATAATTGCCAGAACAAACCTGAGAGCGGGCATTTCATATCTTTCTCCCAAGGCTTCCAGGGGAGAAATATATCTGTTCATCCTGGTTACTGCCCATAAACGCGGGCCTACAAAGAAAAACAAGCAAGTAAATCCAGTAACCGCCCCCCAGATAAAATAGACGTACCCCGGTCCATGCATGTGCATATATCCAGGGTAACCATAAAATGTCCAGGCGCTGGATATTGCAAATAAAACGAAGAAAAACATAACCAGGACTCCCAGAGCCCGACTGGCCAGCATAAAATCTTCTGCAGTCTTGGCCGATATCTTATATCCATACGCACCAATGTAAATAATTACTATGGCAAAAATAATTAAAACCACAATGTTCAGAGTCATTCTTTCTCACCCCCAGTATTGTTAGTTTATCTAGCGGTATGGCCAATAATAAAAAGAGTAAATGTACAGAGCTACTCCCCAGATGATGGTGACAATAGCCCCATAAAAGAAAGGCCCTGACATCCATCCCAAATAAAGCCGGTCCGTGTAGAGAAAGGGGGCTACGAAAGTTAAGAGGATAAAGGAGATAAGCATGACAGCAAGGAATATTTTCCCGGGCTTGTGGGTGGGTATCTCTCGCATTAGTTTCACCTCCTTGTTTTAGGCTAAAATTATGGCTTTCTTGTAGCAGGAGTCATTACTTTCTCTGCAAGATAAATACCTGTATTTATTATAACAAGATTACAACAATTGTCAATATGCTAAATATTTGCACACTTGCCAGGCTTTTTGGGGCATCAATTTCTTTTAATCCTGTAGTTTTTTTTCCGCAAGGAAGAATAAACGTCCAAACCCAGGAAAGACAACATGAAAGCAAGGCTTATCCAGCCAATCCAATCCCCCAGTTTAATTTGCAGACTGTGAGAGCTGCCTCTTGGAACCTTTCCCACCAAAACTGCTTCTTCCGGTTCCCGTGAGATGTAAAGGTCCACTATATTGCCGTAAGCATCTATTATGGCCGAATTATAAGCCACATCGGCTTTGATCATTGATACCCGATTTTCCACCGCCCTGAAAATTACATGCGTGTAGTGCTTGTGGGCTATAGCCGGCCAGTCAAAAGAAGGAACCCCGATAACCTGGGCGCCGTTGGCAGCTATCTTGCGCGCCGTATCTGTGAAATCAAGATCATAGCAGATTATGGTGCCCAGGTTGCCCAGTTCGGTGGAATAAACCGGGTAAGTACCGCGGGTAATGCTGGTTTCTCCGGCAAAGGTAACCGGATGATCTTTCCCATAGACTCCCAGGAATTCTCCCCCGGGAGAAAGAACCGTAGCTTCGTTACGAAAGCCCTTTTCCGTTTCCAGCACATAGCCTATCGCCAGATAAGCCTCCGTCTCCCCGGCCAACTCTTTAAAAAAGGGAGTCTCTTTTTCCTGAGGATCAAAGGGCAGATAACCTTCCGGCCATACAATAAAGCGCGCACCCCGTGCGGAAGCCTCCCGGGTTTTTTCCTCAATTATATGCAGTCCCTTTTCTATCCCTTCCTCTCCCGCTTCCCGGCTTATATGAGCAGCCGGTTGAACGGCGGCTACCGGTAAATCCGGCTCAGGAATCTCGTGCATATTGAAGCTGCCCACTCCCCAGGCCAGCAAAAGCACTCCGGCAACGGCTGTCCATTTTATGGCCCGGCCCGGAGAGATAATCTCTTTTCCCCCTCCATGCCGGTATTTGTCTATCAAGGCCAAAACCAGCTGGGCCAAGGCAAAGTTGATGAGCATGATCAGCAGGCTCAAGCCGTAAATGCCGAAAATGCTTATCGGCTGAATAAACCAGGGGTGCTGATACATGGTGTAAGCGGCAAAGCCCCACGTTCCCACCATCGGAATCCAGCCGCGGATCATTTCGATCCCGACCCAGAGAGCCGCTCCCTGCAGCACAAACCAGCGGTAACCGGTGCGCCGGTGAAAGGGGCGCTCCCTGAAGCCAATAATAGTTGCTATGATGCCGATAAAAAGGGGAAGCCACTGCATAAACGGGTATCCTTCAAACATACCGGCGAAGTAACCCCAAAAGAAGCCTCCTACCCCAACTCCCATGGCCAAACCCGACAGACGTTCCGGCATAACGCGGTGCAGAGACACCATGACCGGAATCATCCAGAAATAAGCCAGGAACCAGAGATCATAGGGAGGAAAAGCCAGGGTAAACATGATCGCTCCCAGTGCAGATAGGGCCAAACCGGCTGCCAACCTGAATAAAAAGGAGCTTCCCAAACATGGCCGTCGGCAAACTTCTTCTCTACCTTGCATTTTCTCTCCCCTCTAAATTTTAAGTCTGGATGCTTCGAACGTTTATGAAAGTTTCTCTTTTCCCGTGTTATTTTAACATAATCTTTAGGTTAGCAATTTGAAGAGAAGAGGTTTTTAAAAAATTATAATGTGTGACAGTGGGGACGGGGCAAAATTGTCACACTGATCTGTATGAGCTGTTGATCTGTACCCGATAAAATAGACACTAAAAATTGCGATAAATCTACCTAATAACATTTGTAATACAAAGAAACAAGAAAAACTGTGTGACAGTGGGGACGGGGCAAAATTGTCACATTGCAGCTTACACCGATGATGGGCCAATGATAATTTTGATTATTTTAAATAAATAAACAGGATAGGAAGCTAGCCTTTGCAACATTAGATAAAGAGATGCCTGGCTTTCTGTTGTAGAGGTAGAGGTGTTTTTCCCCAAAAGTCTTCCATTTTTCCAAAAGGAATTATAAAATTAATGGTAGAAGTTTTTTGGGACACAAATAACATGAGAAAAGGGGAGGCGGTTTTCTTGGCTAAAGTGGGCAGAAATGACCCTTGCCCCTGCGGCAGTGGCAAGAAATATAAGAAGTGCTGTTTAAATGAGCAAAACCGGAATTTTCAGGTAATAGACGGAGGGGCACACACCAAACAGCCGGTAAAAGAAAGTTTTTTCCCAAGTAAAGCAGATAATGCCCAAAATGATTCGGGAGATAAATTATTTGAGATAAACCGCAGAGGGTCTGAACTGCTTGAGCAGAGAAACCTGGAGGAAGCAGAAAAGTTTTTTGCCCGCGAGCTAAAAGAATACGAGGATACCGTTTTGCGCAACAATTTAGCTACAACATATTTTTTAAAGGGGGAATTCGAAAAAAGTTTTGAGGCGCTGGCTCCACTCTTGGATCCCGATAATAGAGAAATAGAGGGTTCTCCATATACCTATGCCTTAGCTGCCCAGTTATGTGCAACTCGGAATCTTCCCGAAGAAGGTCAGGCATACCTGGACACAGCTGTCTGGCTTTTTGAGAAGACTTTTGGCGAGTTGAAGCGTGAATTTCCCTCGCAAAAACTAACAGGATGGAGAGAATATACGGTCCAGTTAATGAGGGCTGCCGCTTACCTGGAAGACCATCGCCAGGTAATAGACCTATATTATTACTGGGAAAAAGAACATGTCAGCTGGGAAAATCATCATTTGGCTGCAGTAGCCAGTTTTAACCTGGGCAGATATCAACAGGCAATTTCGCTCTGGAAAGAAGTGGGTAAATATTGGTCACCAGCAAATTCGTTTACAGAAGTAACCAGGTTGGTGGAAAAAGATATTATCCCCCCCTTTTCCTTGCATTACCTTATCCCCCGCCCAGAAGAGATAAATCAAAAGTTAGAAGACCTGAGCCGGGGAAAATTGAAGTTAGAAAATGTATTAGAAGACACTGCCTACTGCATGATGTTACTGACTTTTATTTTTGATACTCAGGATGAAGAGGGCACATCTTCAGAATTACTTGAAGAGCTGGTTAAGAATGGAGGTAAATGGGGTGAAGAACTGGGCAAGAGGCTTTTGCATGCCTATTTTTTGCCTACTCCCTTACAGATGGCCGCCGTCAATGGACTGAGAGAAAAGGGAATTTATCAAGAGGGAGAACCCATCAAAATAAACTTTGATGGGCAAGAACAAGAAGTCTTTATCAAGAAGAGCAAAGTAGTAGAAGAACCCGACGAACATACTCTTATCGCCCTGGAAAAATCGCAGGAGCTAAAAGAAAAGGGGCGTTACGAGGAAGCTATTGAACATTTACAAAGCATCGTTTTAGAAAAAAATTTTTATCCCCCGGCTGCCATAAATTTAGCCAATTTATTGCGCCTTGAAGATCGACTAAAAGAGGCTGAAAAGTACCTGTCGATGGCAGAAGAAGTTTTACCCGATGAGCCAGTGGTTTTATTTAACATCGCCGCCTTGAGGCTGGAACAAGGACGCCCGGACGAAGCTGAAGAATACTTACTACATATTAATAGAGAAGAAGCCAGTGAAGAAATTCTGGAGAAAATAGAATTGCTGGAAGGGGAATTACATTATGCTAATCTCCGAGATTTATTTTTCAGAAAACAAGAAATAAGAAATTACTATGAAGAAATGAAAAGAACCGACCTGGAAGAAAAACCCGTGACTATCGAGTCCAAATTACATACCAGCTTGAAAAAACTGCCCGCAGAATGGCTTAACGTTATATGCAACATTTTGGAAATTGAACCGGCCCGGCAGCGCAAAGAAAGGGAAAAGCAATTGTATGAAGCTTTACCGGACCAAAATAATTTAAAGCTGCTACTTGATGCAACCCTTGATTCATCCTCCCGTGACTTACTGTGTTATCTTCTGGAAAAGGGCGGTTGGGCCCGCCTGAGTGCCGTAAGTCTTAAATTCGGAACCATGAAAGGAGCGGGGTTTTTTAGGGAAGAAAAACTACCGGATATACCTACAGCCCTTCTCTGGACAGTAGGATTGGTAATAGTGGGCAAAGCTAATCTCGACAAACGGCGGGAAAAAGTGGTCGTTATTCCCCAGGAGCTACGTCAGCCGTTAGCAGATTTGCTAAATATTAATTCCGGGAAATATATAGCAACAAGACAAACACAACAGCTGTCCTTCCAAAACATTGATGACTCTTGATTAGGCACGTGAGTATGGCAACCTTATTACACATGTATTTACAATTTTTTTATAAATTCACCGGGGGAACCAACCTTAAATTTAACCTTCCCTTCCCAACTTAGATCCAAAAAGTGGCGATCTAGAGTTACCAACCAGTCAACTTCACCTCTAATCGCAGCAGCCAGGATTAAAGCGTCATTTCTATTAATAACAGACTGAGCATATTTCAAATTCTGTTCATGGGGATCAACCAATGTAAAAGGCAGCTTCTTGAAGAGAGTATAATATTGGCTTACACATTCGGGCAATTTTTTTTGAATATTAGTTAAGACTTCATTTACTACGGTTTGAGATATATAGGGTTTAATTATGCCAAGTTCTGCTAGTATAAGGAGTCTATGCGAGGCACCACTTTGGGACGCCAGGCCGGCAATAATTACACTACTCTCGAAAAACGTTTTAATCGGTTTCGTATTCATGGCTATTTTCTCTCAATTCTTCCAAAAGCTCTTTAACATCAACCTGATTCTTTTCTCTCTCTTGGGAAACAGAAGAAGCAAGTTCATTCACCAGCAGCCTTTCCGGAGTTGCTACAATTGCATTTCCTACCTGAACTACATCTAAAATAGTATCTTCCTCTATTCCCAATTTTTCTCTAATACTGGCCGGAATAGTAATTTGCCCCTTGCTCCATACCCTGACTTTTTTTGATGGTTTTTGTTCAGACATTCAGACTTTCCTCCTTTCTGATTATCAGATTTATATGATACCATCATTTTACATTCCAGTCAAATCTAT
>PUKQ01000189.1 GCA_003550565.1 Syntrophomonadaceae bacterium | reverse complement strand
TAAACTATTTAAGCCTGAAGTATTATTTTAAGCTAGGTCTAAATTTTCTCAATTTTTTATTTGTGTCAATGTCAAGGCCTGACACCTTTTTTTAGGCATTACGCAAAAGCTTCAGGTACTTCTTTTAGCTTGGCATAAGTAAAAACAGGCCCGTCTTTGCATACGTAAAGATTGCCGGCATTACAGCGGCCGCATTTCCCAATGCCGCATTTCATGCGGTTTTCCAGGGTAGTATAGATTTGATCGTCCTCAAAGCCTAATTTTTTTAGGTTTTCCAGGACAAAACGAATCATAATGGGTGGGCCGCAGGTAATGGCGATAGCATTTTCCGGTGATGGATTCACTTCCATCAAAAGGGTGGGCACAAAGCCGACAAAATGAGGCCACTTCTCTTCTTCCACATCAATAGAAAGATGACAGCTCACCGATTCATCTTCCATCATATTTTCAAATTCGTTCCTGAAACAAAGATCATCAGTGGAGCGAGAACCATAAATGGTGGTCAGCTCCCCGTAATCATCTTTGTTGGCTTTTACGTATTCTACTATGGGGCGCAGCGGCGCCTGCCCAATACCTCCCCCGATAGTGATAATATTCTTGCCTTTCCATTCATCCACGGGGAAATTATTGCCATACGGGCCTCTTACCGTCATTTTGTCTCCCGCTTCCAATTGATGCAACGCCTGGGTCACCTTACCCATGCGCATCACCGAAAAGCGCAGGAAATCCCCTTCCGTGGGAGAACTGGAAATAGAAATCATGCTTTCTCCTACCCCGAGAATGCCTATTATGGCACACTGCCCCGGGAAGTGCTCCCAATTTTCTCTTACCTCCTTGTCGTCAAAGACCACCCGGAAAGTTTTTATACTACGTTCACCGTAAGTTTCATACCAGGCGTCTTCAACGGTAGCAGCATATGGTACATAAGGATTACCGTCGTTTTTCATAGCGCCTCCTTGACCTTTGAAAGAATGTTAATAATATCTATATTAACCGGGCACTGGTTAATACAGCGGCCGCATCCAACACAAGCGATTTTATCAAATTTCTCCACAAAATAGTTATACTTATGGTTGATTCGATTACGCGTCCTTTCCCGCCGGGTAGGACGGGGATTATGGCCGGAAGCATGGAGGGTATACTCTGAAAACATGCAGGAATCCCATATGCGGCAGCGCCTACCGTTATACCCTTCCAATTCGTCCTGGATGTCAAAGCAATGGCACGTTGGACACAGGTAAGTACATGTCCCGCAGCCCAGGCATCCATTTGAAACCTCCTGCCATAGTTCGTGCTCCCACAGCTGCGGAAGTCCTTCAGGGATACCTGTGGTATCAATGCTTCTTTTAATTTTCTTCTCCGCCGATGCAGCATTCTCCTGAAATGCTTTTTTATCCGCGTCGGAAGCATCACTTAACTGCCCCGATACACCTTCCAGCACTTTCTCACCCTTGTCGGTAATACCTTGCAGGTAATACTTATCACCCAGATCAGCCATTATAACATCCAGTCCTTCTGTGGATGCAGGGCTTCCTTCCAGGGATGTGCAAAAACAGTTAATTTCGGGTTCATTGCAAGCTAACCCGATAAGGGTGGTCTTTTCTCTTTTATCCCAGTAATAGGTATCATCCTCGTCCCAGGAAAAAAGGTTATCCACTATGCTCATAGCCCGAGCATCACAAGGACGAATTCCCACCACAACCATCTCTTCTACTTCTTCCGGTAAATCTTCAACCTCCTTCTGGCCGTACAAAAACCTGAAAAGCGTTTCCGTTTGCGGGAAAACTACGTTCTTTGGCGGAACGGTGGCATTCAACACTCCTTCCGCTTCCTTAACGCCCTCACTTAAAGGAACAAACTCAACCGCTTCTTCACCGGCCATCACCCAAACCTTTTGCGAGGAGGCAAGATTATTCACAAACTCTGACCAATTATCTTTATTTAGTATCTTCTCGGACATATTCACCCACCTCTAGAGAATGAAGTCTTCCTGATCATCAGGATGGTAGCTGGCCTGGAATGGTTTCTCTTCCGGATCCAACCCCGCTACGTAATCATATTTTTTACGGACTTCCTCGGCTAATTTACGGTTAAGTTTGCCCAGGGGCAATCCCATGGGGCACACCCGTTCACATTCACCGCAATCAATACAGCGCCCCATCAAGTGAAATGCGCGGGAAAGATTGAACACAGTATTTTCACTGTAATTCACCGACCGGTTAATCCAGGTAGGAGAAAGCCTATCCAGCACGCAATTATCACAATAACACATGGGGCAGACATTCCGGCATGAATAACAGCGAATGCACTTGGAAAACTCTTTTTCCCAATACTCCCAGCGATCTTCCAGCGAAAAATCTTCTATCTCTTTAACCCCGGCATCATCCGCATTTTCTGCCGGGGCAACTTCATCTCCCAGCTGAACGTCCGCAATAACAGGATTGGGATATTGACAAACGAGACAATTATCCGCCAACACCTCATCCCGGGCCACTTCCTGCTCTCCGTCAGGAAGCTTAAAAACTATCTTATCATCTTTCCATTCCACATCTACCGTATCCAGAGGTTCAGGAAACTTTTCTCCCACTTTTTTCAAATCCACGATACCCCGGCACGAACAACCGATTATCACTACCTGCTCTCTTTCAATACCCTTTTCCGTCAATAATTGAACTACCGCCCGGCTATCACAGCCCTTAACCATAAGCGCTACTTTGCGATCATCAGGCTGCTCACCTTTAGGCACCGGCAGCTTTTCTGCCAGCGTCAAATAAGTGCTCAAATTTGACATGCAAAGAGGTGAAAATACCAGGTTTTCTGTGTCCTCAGCCTTTTCCACCACACAAGGTGAGACCCGGTAACCAAAAGTACCTTTTTGCCAACCCAACAGGTATTTGACATCATCGCGTGAAACGGTGTCTGCCGCAGTGCTACGAAGCTTATCCAGCTCTACCAAACGATCCTCCCTCCCTACCAGTTAATCATATTTCTTTGAAATTGTTCAAACGGTCCCAGTTCCCGGGTTTCCCCAACTAGCTTTTCCACTACTTCCTTCCACTTATGGGGTTCTGAAGCGGAAACCCAGCTCATCTGAAAGCGGCGGGGATCTACACCCACAAATTCCAACATATCCTTCAGCAGCCCTAATCTACGGCGGGCATACATGTTACCCTCCATGTAGTGGCAATCGCCGGGATGGCATCCAGAAACAAGCACCCCGTCTGCTCCTTGCTGTAATGCATTTAACACATAAAGGGGGTTAACTCTTCCGGTACACATTACCCGAATAGTTTTTATATTATAAGGATATTGTATACGACTGGTTCCCGCCAGGTCTGCCCCGGCATAAGAACACCAATTACACAAAAAAGCAACAATGTTAGGCTCAAAATTATCACTCATCCTTTAACCCCCCTAAAACCGCAATTTGTGGTAATATCTGACGGTCCCGGAAAGATTTGGCCTGGACAGCCCCCGAAAAACAAGCTGCCACGCAAGCACCACAGCCCTTACAGAGAGCCTCATTGACCTTCGCTACCTGAACCATATGCCCCATCTGGTTAACTTCCTCTAACTCGATAGCGCCGTACGGGCAGACTTCCACACAATAACCGCATCCCCGGCATATGCTCTCGTCCACTTCCGACACCTGCGCCTCAACCTTAACCATTCCCTTCGAAAGGGGCATTAAGGCAGAAGAAGCCGCGCCTTTAGCCTGCGCAACCGTGTCCGGTATATCCTTCGGCCCCTGGCAGCATCCGGCCAGAAAAACGCCGTCCGAGGAAGTATCAACGGGCCGCAGCTTGGGATGCGCTTCCATTAAGAATTGGTCTGAAGACTGGGAAAGCCTGAGCAAATCAGTTATCTGCTTTGTTTCCAAACGCGGCTCAAGGCCTACCGCTAAAACTACCAAATCCATCTCATCTTCCCGGGGGGTGGCGGTAAGAGTATCTTCAACTTTTACCACCAGCTTATCCCCCTGCTGGTATATTTCAGAAGGGTTGCCCCTGACATAACGGACACCTTCACGGCGCACCCGGTCGTAAAATTCTTCAAACCCTTTACCAAATGCCCGCACATCCATGTAATAAATAGTGACCCTGGCATCGGGAATCTTTTCCTTTACCAGGTGAGCCAGCTTAGCCGTATACATACAGCATACACGCGAACAGTACTCATTTCCTACGGTCTCATCACGTGAGCCCACACACTTGATAAAAGCAATATCCTTGGGTTCCTTTTGATCTTCACCTTTCCCGATCAAAAGCTTCCCTTCTGTGGGCCCGGAAGCAGAAACCAGACGTTCCATCTCCAGAGCGTTAATCACATTATCATAGTCCTGGTATCCCAGTTCCGGCCTGCGGGAAGCATCAAATATATCAAAGCCGGTAGCTACGATAATGGTTCCCGCTCTGAACTCCACTATTTCATCTTCCTGTTCAAAATTTATAGCCCCTGCCTGGCAGACTTCTTCACATTTGGGTGATTTGCCGCATTTCCCTTTAGTAAGGTAGAGGCATTTCTCCGGGTCAATGGTGAATTTCGCCGGAACCGCCTGCGGAAAAGGAAGGTAAACAGCCGCACGGTTACCTACACCGGCATTATACTCGCTGGGAACACGTTGTACCCGGCATTCTTTAGCGCAGTCACCACAGCCGGTACACTTATCCACATCCACATAACGCGCCTTTTTCCTCACCTTAACATCAAAATTGCCGATAAATCCGTTTATCTCTTCTACCTCGGCATAAGTCATGAGCTCGATGTTGGGATGACTGGCCACGTCCACCATTTTAGGGGTCAGAATACATGCAGAGCAGTCCAGCGTAGGAAATGTCTTATCCAGCTGAGCCATGCGCCCTCCAACCGAAGGCGTTTGTTCCACCAGGTAAACTTGAAAACCGGCATCAGCAATATCAAGCGCAGCCTGAATGCCGGCTATTCCGGCTCCAATAACCAGCGCTGAAGGCTCTGCTTCCACTTCTTTCTCTTCCAGGGGTTCCAGTAAACGGGCCTTTGCCACCGCCCCGGCCACCATTTTTTTGGCCTTGCCGGTAGCTTCTTCACTATCCGAATGGACCCAGGAACATTGCTCCCTGATATTCGCCATCTCCAAATAATAGGGGTTTAAACCGGCTTCCTTCAATGTTTTACGAAAAGTCGGTTCATGCATGCGGGGTGAGCAGGAAGCCACTACTATCCTGTTCAACCCCTGGTTCTCAATGTCTTCCCGAATGAGGACCTGCCCGGGGTCAGAGCAGACATATGGATAGGTCTTAGAAACCACCACCCCGGGAATTTCCTCTGCATAACGGGCTATTTCCTCCACATCAACTGTCGATGCAATATTAATACCACAATGACAAACATAAACACCAATTTTGGGCTTTTCCGTCATTTCGAATTTTCATCCTCCCACGCAGTTTAGCTGTTCAAAGCGCTGAACCTGCTTGAGGACTAAGCGCCTTTTTCTTCTTTTAGTTTTTCTACTAATTTGGGTACCACCTTGAAAAGATCATCCACAATGGCATAATCGGCCTCTGCAAATATGGGGGCGTTGGGGTCCTTATTAACAGCTACTACAGTTTTCGCCCCTTTTATACCTGCCAGGTGCTGGAAAGCCCCGGATATGCCCAGTGCAAGGTAAAGCTTTGGCTTAACTACTTTGCCGGAAGTGCCTACCTGGCGATCATGCGGCAACCAGCCGGCGTCCACCGCAGCCCTGGAGCCACACATATCCGCGCCCAGGTACTTGGCCAGTTCTTCCATATCGGGCACATTCTTTTCTTCTTTGATTCCCCTTCCGAGGGCCAACAACTTTTCCGATTGAGTTATATCCACGTCGCCTACTTCGGCTTCTACATACTCCAAAAACTTCCGGTAATCAATATCCTCCTTTAAAGGAGAATCTACTTTTTCCACACTTCCCTGCTTCGCGGGCTCAATGGCTTCAAAAGCCGCTTCCCTAATAGTAAACAGGTAAGTATCCGCATCTTTAAAGGAAAACTCGGCATTTACCTTACCCTGGTAATACTGGCGCTCAGCTACGGGTTTGCCCCCGTCTATCTTAAGCCCCACGAGCTCAGTCAGGTAAGGAAGCCCTTTCTCCACGGCCAATGCCGGAGCATAATCCACACCCTCGGCAGTTTGGGGGATCATAACAATAAGTGGCTTGTGCTCATCGATGAGAGCGGGAAGGGCCTTTTGATACTTTTCGCCGTTAAAGTTTTCCAGGAGAGGATCATCCACACAAAGCACCTTGTCGCTAGCTCCTGCCACACTACCGGCAATATCGTCTATCCCGCTTCCTAAAACCACGGAAACTATCTGGCCTCCTGCATCGGGAGCAATTTGAGAGGCCAAGTTGAGCATTTCCCAGGTTACATCCCGAATTTCTCCCTGCCTGTGTTCTGCTACTACTAATACGTCGCCCATTATACATGACCTCCTTTAATCAGGATAGAAGCCAGTTTCTCGGCCTTTTCTTCCGGTTCACCTTCGATAAACTCGGCAGCCGAAACAACTTCGGGAACATAAAGCTTGTTCAGTATGATCTGGGAAGCAGACTCATCTACCTGATCTGCGGGAACCCCCAGGTCATCAAGGCTGAGCACGCTGAGTTCTTTTTTCTGAGCCTGGCGAATGCCTCTGATGGGCGCATAACGCGGCTCATTAATGCCGGTTTGAATAGTAATTACTGCCGGCAAAGTCACTTCTACAACCTCCATGAGGCCTCCCTCTAATTCTCGGCTGGCTTTTATTTTGCCGTCACCCAGAACTTCAATATCTTTTACCATGGAAACATGAGGCACTCCCAACTCTTCTGCCATGGCAACACCCACAGACATATGGCCGTCGTCACTGGCCATACAGCCCGTAAGCACCAGGTCAAATTCCTTGTCTTTGATGGATGCGGCCAACACCTTGGCCACGGACAACGGATCAACAGCGTTTATGCGAGAATCTTCAATCCGCATAGCATCATCTCCACCTTTAGCCATGGCCATCCGAATCATCACATCACTACTCTGGGGGCCCATGGAAACCACGGTAACAGTCCCTTCATGGGCTTCCTTAATTTGTACCGCTGCCTCTACTGCATAATTGTCCGCATCGTTGATGTCAAAAGAAAACCTGCTGGCATCAACAGCCTTACCGCTTGAATCAACCTTTACTTCTGCTTCCGAAGTATCCGGCACTTGCTTGATACAAACAAAAGTTTTCAAAAACCTTCACCTCCTGCTTTTCATTATTATTCAATTAAAGTAGCTCACCTAAAAGCTCCATAATTTCCGCAACTCTCATTTCTTCTTCATGCCCCAGGGCCTTAACGGCATCATCAAGGGTGAGAACGCAAAACGGGCAAGCCACCGCCACAACTGTAGCGTCGAGCTCTTTGGCATTTTTGATTCTTGTCTCCGCCAGGCGCTCTGCTTTAGACTCCGTTTCCGCCCACATCTTGCCTCCACCGCCTTCGCAACAAAGGCTGCGTTCCCGGCTGCGGCTAAATTCTTCTAGCTCCACACCCGGAATACTTTTCAAAATAGCACGGGGCTCATCAAAAATATTGTTTTGTTTACCCAGGAAACATGGATCGTGAAAGACTACCTTTTCACTCAACTCTGTGGAAAGGTCAATAGTGCCATCCTCCACAAGCTCTGCCAAAAGCTGGGTATAGTGAATTACTTCCGCATTCAGCCCTTCATACTTTTTGAAAGCAGTCAGACAGTGCGGTGAAAGGGTAACTATCCTTTTAGTTTTAAACTCGTTAAACAGCTCTACATTACCCTCTGCCGCTTCTTCAAATAATTCTTTTTCGCCCAGCGCCAAAATTTCACTGGC
>PUKQ01000157.1 GCA_003550565.1 Syntrophomonadaceae bacterium | reverse complement strand
TGCTGCGGATAGAGCATCTCCTGTTTGAGACGGCGGAGATGGAAATCGAGGTAGATAGGGGCGGCACCATGTGGGTGCCGGAGAAAGATGTGGGCGCTGTAGAAATGAAGCCCCTGGGCTTACACGAGATAAATCTCATTGCCCGGGATATTACCGGCAGAGAATTGTCCGAAGCCGTGATAAAGTTAATTGATAAAGAGACGGGTGAAGCCCGGGCCTCCACGGAAGAAACTGAAACATTGAAAGGAAGTGAAGAAGGGGTATACATCCTGGCTGCGCCTGAGGGCAGTTTCCGCCTGGAGGCCGATCACCCCGGGTTCCTACCCCTGGTCATAGAAGACGTGGTGGTAAATGAAGACGGCGGCCTGGAGGGCGTCGGTGAAGCAGTAGTTCTGGAGCGCTACGGAGATGTGCTTAACAACGGAGAGGTTGGTATAGCCGATGTCATGGAGGTGCTGCGCTATGCGGCGGGCCTGGATAAGCTGGATGAAGATGCCCTGAGGCGAGCCCGGGTGAATGTTGAAAACGAAGAAGTGAGCATCCGCGATGCCGTTCTCATCTTGCAGAAAGTAGTGGGGTTGCTAGATGAATTTCCGGTATCGGGTTAAGGTGGAGGTAATATTTATGATGCCCTTTTACAGGCTGATAGAAGGAGGAGAGAGTTATGGGGCGACTTAAATCAAAAAAGGTGATCCTGGTTGCCCTGCTGCTTATCATGGTTATTGGCATTCCCGGCAGTGGGTATGATGAATTAGAACAGGATGACATCATAGTAATGGGGCAGAATGAGAAACGCTTTGCCCCGGAAGCGGAAAATTGGGAACTGAATTTCACCATTGTCGATACGGGGGGGCATATGGCATCACCCCGGGTATCGCTCTCAGAGATCCGGGTTAATGGCCGTTCTCTGGATATGGAAGAGGTGGATCTGAAATTTGAAGATGACGGCATCGTGCCGGTGATGGACACTTCCCGTCATATATCCAAAGAGAAGATGCTTGAATATAAGCGGTTCCTGGAACAACCGGAACTTGCAGAAGGGCTTTCCACCGCGGAGCAGGAAAAGTATAAGGAGATTGACGAAATCATTGAAAACAAAATATGGGAGAATCCGGAGTTTGCCCGTAAAGAGTATAACAATGCCGTCATCATTCCCACGGAAATTCTGGACATACGTGATAACGAGGAATATGCTCTTACCGTGGAGTTTGATGTTTTCGGCGGCGAACAAACTGATACTATCAGCTTTGATTCTGAAATCACCGTGGTATCGCTGTCTCCTCCCTTCGGAGACAGGGGGGATGATGATCCGGGGGATATCCGGACGCAGGCTGTTTATGATGGGCACTGGGTTGCCGGAGACCTGCACGTGCATTCTACCTATTCGGACGGGCGGAATGACCCGGAGGATTTAATGCAAATGCACATAGACGCGGGGTTTTCTTTTGCTTACAATACCGACGGCCACCATACAAAGGAACTGGTTACTGATGAAGAGTGGTTCGAAATGCAGGATCACTATGTATCCATATCCGGTCCCAATTTTTCCGTTTTTCCCGGCATTGAAACGGCAGTTAACCCCGATGACGACGGACATTTGCTGGTGTACGGAACCAATGACACTATTATGGGCCTGGAGGAAAACCTAAAAAATCCCCAGGAGATGATCGATGAGGGAGTGGCCAACAACCCGGATGTTCCCACTTCTACCGCTATTGCCCACCCCGAGTGTGAATTTTTCCCGTGGCAGCACTTTAATGTTTTCGGCTACCAGGGTATTGAAATTATGGTGGGAGGTGTTCCCTTGTTGCACGGGGGGACGGACCTGAATTCCCGCCATGTTTCCAGATGGCGCAGCGAAATGGGTCGCTTGCAGGATTACATCATCAACGAAGGTGGCTCCGTTCCTTCGGCGCGCACCGGTACCGATTTTCACGGCTACCCCCTGGAAATTTTCCGGGAGTGGGTTACCTGGGTTTATGTGCCGGATCCATGGGACAGCTACAATTATTACCAGAAGAAAGCAGCCATTGACGGCTCCCTTTATGAAGGCATTACCACCGTATCCAGCGATGGTTCCTTCGGCAACTTCCGGCTGGACGGGGAAATGGTGGGCAGTGTCATCCACGGAGTGGACCCGGGAGAGGCGCTACCGCTGGAGATAGAATACTGGGCCGCCAGCAGCGGGGACGTGAGGGTGCGTATTTTCCGCCAGAATATGCATGAAACGGTATTTGACGAACAGGTGAGTCTGGGAGTCGGTGATACGGCGGAATGGACGGATGAGATTGTTTTTCCCGGCGGTGATCACTTTTACTGGCTGTATGCCGAAGGTCCTGAAGATGTTTATACCACAGCTATTTATGTTACTTGCGGGGGATATAATATAGAGCTGGAGGCCAATCCTGAAGAAGGGGGAACGGTTTCGGGAGCGGGCAACTACGATCCGGGTGAAACGGTAACCGTGCAGGCGGAACCCCATCCCGATTACTACTTTCATAATTGGACCGAAAACGGTGAAGAGGTAAGCCGTGATGAAGCGTATACGTTTACCGTGGAGGATCACCGTAAACTGACGGCTAATTTCCGGCTGCGGCTTTTTACCTTTGATACTTCGTCTATAAGCGCGGGGGTAACCAGTTATGCAATCGACGAAGACGGCAATGTCTGGGGATGGCGGGATGGAGAGCCGCAGGAGTATTCCCGTGATCTCTGGGGTGGACAGGAAGCAGTGGATGTTTCTACGGGCAACAGCTACTGCCGTGAATACGAATACGTTTTTGTGTTGGTGGAAGACGGCAGCGTGTGGTCCTGGGGAAGCTGTAATTATGGCCAACTGGGACACGGCGAGGCCGAGCAGGAACTGGATGAACCCGTGGAGATAACTTCCACGGATTGGGACGGGTTTGACGTTGTTTCGGTGCATGCGGGCAATTATGCCAACCATGTTCTGGCCATTACTGAAGACGGCAGTTTATGGTCGTGGGGTCACTTCCGCCACACGGGCCTTCCTGCGCCGGAAGAGGAATTTGCGATAACTGTTCCTACCAGGATCGAGCAGACCCGGTATGTGCATGGCTCCGGTGCTTTAATTTCGACTTCGGAAGCCTGGAACGGAGAAAACGTGGCTTTTGTAGATGTAGGGACGTCGTTGAATATCGCTGTTACCACCGACGGTAATATCTGGACCTGGGGGACGGGTGCTTTCCAACTGGGGCACGGGACTTCTCACAATACTATGGATCGACCTACGCTGATGGAATCTACGGACTGGGGTGGTAGCAATGTCTCGACGGTCGCGGCTGGGAACGGCTATGGTGCCGCTCTTACTGAAGACGGCCATGTTTGGACCTGGGGCAGGAGTTCTGCCGGTCAGGGCGAGGATGCCGGCTGGTCGGTGCTGGGTCATGGTGATGCCGAAGACAGACCCGTTCCGGAACAAATAACCGACACAAACTGGGACGGTAACAAGGTTACCGAAATAGCGGCAGGCCATGTGCACATGAATGCGCTAACTGAAGACGGGCACGTATGGGCCTGGGGCCGGAACTACAAGGGTGAGATGGGCTTCAATGACGAAGAAGACCGTATGACGCCGGAAAGAATAGAAACCACTGACTGGGAAGGCCAGGAGGTTTTAGAAATATCTACTGTCCGCATTAGTTATCCGGGGCGGGCTCTACAAACCGGAGATCTTTATAATATAGCCCTTACCGGTGATGGCCGGATTTGGGCCTGGGGTAACCTGAATGAGGAACTCACCCGCTGCCCCGAACAGCTGCAGTAAAAGATAGTTTTGTTAGTATAAGTGATTTACCACCGTTGCCGTCACTGTGACAGTTTTTATAACTGCATCAAGAAACGGAGGTCTCTTTTTTTAACAAAAGACATGGATGATATTTATTAATTTTTTTTGCCCTACTATTGACTATAAATCCTTAAAGATTTAAAATAAGTAGTGACATAACACAAATAGTATATTATAATTATAAAAGATTAAACTTAATTATTCGGCAAAACAAGTATTGATTAAATCGTTTTATTTAGGACTATTTAGTTTTTGAAAAATCATAAGGAGGTGAAATATTTATAATGTGTTGCGAGAAACCTGCTCAACACGAGCATACTTCTGGATGCTGTTGTTCTCCCCGTGTCAGAAGTTTTTTAAGCAAAGAGGAAAGAATCGAAGAAATTAAAAATTATATCTCTGAGCTTAAAAAGGAAATTGCTGCTGCCGAAGAACATCTTCGAAGCCTGCAAGAATAAAACAGGCAAGCCTTATAAAGAGGCTCCAGTCAAGACCGGCGAGTCTTCCTGGGGCCTTTATTTTGTTCTGTTTATTATTTCCATTATTTTTAGGGCTAATTTGTCTCTTTAAGAAAATACCCCAGGAGGAATAAAGCAATGTGCGAAAGCAATCACCATTGCAACCATAAATCTGAAACTAAAAGATGCAGTTGCCGGGACCAAAGCCTAAAACTGGAAGGCTTTTTAATTCCCTGCCTGCTACTGTTGCTAAAGGAAGGGCCGTCCCACGGTTATCACTTAATGGAAAGACTTAGCCATCTCCTTTTTTTCTCCAATGTCCCTGACCCGGCGGTAGTATACCGCCGCCTGCGCTGCTTAGAAGAGGACGGCTTTATAAAATCTAAGCTGGAAGCGGGTTCTGGGGGACCGGCCCGCAAGGTATATACACTTACGGAAGAAGGAGAGGCTTATCTGGAAGGTTGGGTTCCCGTAGTCAGGGCGCAAAGAGAGGCTTTGGACGGTTTTTTGCATATGATGGAAGAGGTTTACTCTAAAAAAACTTCAGAAGATAATAATTCCTAATCCGGCAATTTAAAAAGAAAGCAATCTCATTAGACAGGGGTGATTTATCAGTGAATGCAATTAGTGCTCGAAATTTGGTAAAAACTTATGGAAGAGTCGAAGCTGTAAACAATATTAGCTTTGATGTCAAAGAACAGAGCATTTTCGGTTTTTTAGGCCCTAACGGTGCCGGAAAAAGTACTACCCAGCGTATTTTAACCGGAGTTGTAATTCCGGAGGCAGGAAGTGTAGAAATCATGGGCTACTCCCTTTTTGAACAACCCACTGAGGCCAAACAGGAGATTGGGGTAGTTCCCGAACAGGCAAATGTCTATGGAGATCTAACTGCCTGGGAGAATCTTATGTTTATTGCTGAAATTTACTGTATGAATAAATTAAAAGCCGAAAAAAGGGCGGCAGAACTATTGAATCTTTTTACCCTCTATGAAAAAAGGAACTTTAAAGCTAAAGGATTTTCTAAGGGCATGAAACAGCGCTTACTTCTTTGTATGGCTTTACTGAGCGATCCCAAGATATTATTTTTAGACGAACCTACCACCGGACTGGACGTGGAGAGCAAGCAGATCATTAGAGATGTAATCCGCAGATTCCATGAGCAAGGCAAAACAATCTTTTTGAGCACTCACGATATTGAAGAAGCAAATATGCTTTGCCACGAAGTAGCCATCATAAACCAGGGCAGAATTGCCGTTATTGATCGTCCCGCTAACCTAAAACAATCTATACAAAAACTCAATTGGTTAGAAGTAACCTTTGGCGGAAGGGTACCCGAAGAAAAAGAATTTGCGGGGCTGGATGGGGTGGAACAAGTGAAAAAAAGTGGCCATAGTTTTATTCTTTACTCTTCCCATCCCGGAAAAGTTATACCTTCTCTGGGCAAACTGATTGAAGAAAAGGAGTTAGAATTGATTTCTCTGCATACTCAGGAACCTTCTTTAGAAGAGGTGTTTTTACATTTTATAAACAATGAAGAGGCTTACCGGAAAGGAGCGTAACCAATGAGTAAAGCCACAGCCCTACAAGCATCGATCAAAAGGACTATAGCTATTTCTAAAAAAAATACCAAGATTTATTATATGAAGCCTCCCGTAATAATTTTCGGTTTGTTGTTCCCCTCGGTAATGTTTTTGGCCTTTATCATAGGCAGGGGATTAGAACCGGCGCAGCTTACCCCAAGTATTTTAGGGGTGGCGGTCTTATTTACCGCATCTGCGGTAGGCCCTTTGATTTCTCCCTGGGAACGCATGATGAAAACCTATGAACGAATTCTCACTGCTCCTATCTCTTTGTGGAATAATATTATGGGAGATATAATATCCGGTTTTTTATTCGGTCTCTTAATTTCTATGGTTCCGTTATTGGCAGGCTGGCTAATTTTTGGCACCCAATTTACGCATATTATCCCTTTAATTATAGCTTTATGCCTTGCTGTTTTCTGTTTTTCGGCTTTAGGATCCTTAATCTCGGCATTGCCTACTGAGTTGCCCACAAATGCAATGATGTTGGCGAATTTGATTCGCTTTCCCCTGATTTTTATGAGCGGTGTTTTCCTCCCTTTACAGGAACTCCCTGAATGGGCACAAATAGTCTCATATATTTCTCCTCTTACTTATGCGGTAGATTTATTTCGCTGGAGTACGGGGGAAGGAAATTTTATTAATATCTACCTTTCTTACTTTGTATTGATAATATTTATTGTGATATTTGTCTATTGGGGTAAGATAGCTCATCAAAAAGCCATTAAAGTACTTTACTAAACAAAAGACGAAAAGGTGTCAGGCCTTGACATTGACACAAAAAAACAATTTCGAGAGGTGATTGCTTTATACCTAATTTGTATTACTAATAGGGAGCGAAACCTAAATTTGCAATTTGTGTCAATGTCAAGGCCTGACACCTTTTATAGCTTTTATACTTGCTTGTTTTTGAAATTGCAATTACTATTTGAGTATGGGTTTAATTGGCGAAGAGTTGGTATGGGAATATTTTGTTGTTTTTATTTTAGCAGCCACTCCTTGGATAGAGATTCTGGTAGTGATACCCATGGCTGTGGCATATGGCCTGCACCCTTTAGGGGCTTCCTTGTTTGCTTTTATAGGAAATGCTTTGCCTGTCCTGGGAGTAGTTTTGGCCTATCGAAAGTGGATATTTTGGCGTAAGAGAAAAATTAGTAGTTCCCTTTCCCATTCTTTTTCCCATGAAAACAACTACGATTATTCCTCTTCCGAAGATGATAAAAATAAATTTTCAAAAGCAAAACGGCGAGCCCGAAATATATTTGACCGGTATGGCCTCCCCGGCCTTGCCCTGTTGGGTCCTTTATTAACAGGTATTTATCTTGCTTTATTAGTAGCTTTAGCTTTAAAATGCTCTTTACGTTCTACCGCCATTTGGATGACGGTTAGCCTTGCATTATGGGCGACTTGCTTGGGGATTGCTTCATTCTATGGCTTAAGCTTGATGGGGTGGTTAGAATAAATAAGGTGTCAGGCCTTGACATTGACACAAAAAAACAATTTCGAGAGTTGATTATCTTATATCTTATGCCTAATTTGAATTAATAATAGGGAACAATACCTAAATTTGCAATTTGTGTCAATGTCAAGGCCTGACACCTTTATAATATAAAAGGAACCTTTTGCTCATTTTTTGCATCTCCTTATTAGAAGGGGGAGATAGTTCTTGGAGAAAGATTTAATTGAAGGCTGCGCAGCCGGAAACGAACAGTGTTGGGAAAAGTTAATCAGTTATGTTTATCCCAAAGCCCGTAAGGTTGCCATGGGTATACTCAGGGATAGTCATCTGGCGGAAGATGTGGTGCAGAATTCGCTGGTTAAGCTGATGAGATCTTTAAATACCCTGCAAAACCCGGCAAGTTTTGATGCCTGGCTGAACCGGTTGGTTAAGAATGAGGCATACATGACTTTAAGGCTGGGTAAAAGTGAGTTTCCGGGGGAATTATTCGATTCGGATGCACCGGTAAATTCTATTTACCCACCTGATATTTCAGAATCAGTGGCTTTTCAGGCTGAACTGGTTAAGGCGGTAAGAAAACTC
>PUKQ01000194.1 GCA_003550565.1 Syntrophomonadaceae bacterium | reverse complement strand
CTTGACATTGACACAAAAAAACAATTTCGGAGGTTGATTACCTTATACCTAATTTCTATTTATCTTAGAAAACGGCGTCTTAATTTGCAATTTGTGTCAATGTCAAGGCCTGACACCTTTTTTCAATTAAAAAAACATCTTGGCATAAAAGACAAAGTGTCGTAGTATATAAAGTAAGAAAGCTTTATTCCAAAAAAGTGGAAGGGAGTATTTCCTCATGCGACATGTGGTATTAATTTTGGGCATTCTTAGTTTGGGTGTTCTGATGGTGCAATCTTTTTACGTGGGGGTAAATGCATCGGAAATAGGCAGTGAAGCCCTTGCCCGCGGTGCGGCCATAGGGCGCCTGGCAGCAGTTATGTTTGGCGTGGGCGCGGCATTTTCTCTCACCAAGCCTTTCACTTCCATGATAATTTTTGGAGCTACTGCCGTGTTATCATTGCTTTTTGCATTGCCTACCGGTTTTGAGGATCTTCTTTTATGGGGCATTATAGCTCTAATCCTTACCATCCTGAGCTTTTTTTGCTGGAAAAATGTTGAGGATCTGGCCACATTTATTGATTGGACAAAAGAAAGAATTGCTCGTATAAGGGAAAGGTTTACCCGGTCTAAGGAAGGGCAGGAGGAAGACTCTTCCGTAGAGCATTAAGTTAAAACATTAAGTCAGCACATCAAGTTCTTTCTCTTCTTCCTAAATCCAACTTTTTCACATCATTTACAGGAGGAAATTGACCAATCATCAGCAGGGGGAGATTAATTTTCATTCCTTCTATATTTAGTTTTAGAAGTAAGGCAGTATTTGTTGTAATTTTCCCGGGCAAATAATCTTCTTTTTTTCTTGTAAAGAAGGGCAGGTTAGGGGTGAATAAGCAAACCAATGCAGCTGCACCGAAATCTATTGAAAACAAACTACTCTCCACCGCCGGGCCTGGAATTTAGTCATCCTGCGGCCTATCCCGAAAAAGTTTTGCAGATCGGCGAGGGTAAATTCTTGCGCGCCTTTGCAGACTGGATAATCCATGAAGCCAATCAAAAAGGGGTTTTTCAGGGGAGCGTCGTAGTGGCCCCTCCCCGTAATGACGACCTCATACCGGCTATAAACCGGCAGGACGGCATGTTTACTCTTTATCTCCGCGGGCTGCGGGAGGGGCAAACTGTGGATAGGCGCCAGGTAGTATCTTCCATCAGTAGAGCCATTTCACCCCGCGAGGAGTGGAAAGAAATGCTGCGCCTGGCTGCCGGCGAAGAATTGCGTTTCATAATATCCAACACCACCGAAGCCGGCATTAACTATCACCCCCAGGCGTATCCCGCCGATAAGTGCCCGGCTTCTTTTCCTGCCATGCTTACCATGCTTCTTTACCATCGCTATTTAAATGTTGCAGGTTATTCATCCGCTGCGGCCCATGAACAAAATAATGATAATCCCTCATTCGAGGAAACTGCTGACAGCAGTCATTCTTCCCGGCACCTTTCCTCAAAAGATTCATCTCCGGAAAAGGGCCTTATTATCTTGCCCTGCGAGCTCATCGCCCAAAATGGCACGCGCCTTCGCGAAATGGTGCAGCTTCATGCCGATGACTGGTCGCTGCCGGAAAGCTTTAAGCAATGGCTGGTGGCAGATAATTATTTTCTCAACACCCTCGTGGATCGCATCGTCACCGGTTTTCCTGCAGCAGAAAGGGAGGAGGCTTTCCGGGAACTGGGCTACCGCGACGAACTCATCAATGCTGCCGAGCCTTTTCACAGCTGGGTTATAGAAGCTCCTCCGGAAGTAAGTTCCGAATTTCCCCTGCAGGACGCCGGGTTGAATATAAAATGGGTGGAAGATTTAGAACCATATAGACAGTGCAAGGTACGCCTCCTCAACGGGGCCCACACATCACTGGCGCCGGTGGCGCTTCTACAGGGAGTGGAAACTGTGCGGGAAGCTGTGGAAGATCCCCTCACCGGCTCTTTCCTGCAGGATCTCTTTTTTGAGGAAATAATTCCATCTCTGGAGGAAGGTGTTGACGGCACCTGCCCCTCTCCCGGTCGGGCAGAGCTTGAGCAGTTTGCCGGCCAGGTGCTGGAGCGGTTCCGCAACCCCTTTATCAACCACTACTGGCAGGACATCAGCATTAATTCCGTTTCCAAGTTCCGGGAAAGGGCGCTGCCTTCCATACTTGAATACCACAGCCGGTGGGGAATGCTTCCCCGCCGGTTGGTCTTTGCGCTGGCGGCTTTGTTGGCTCTCTACCGCGGGGGAAAAGAACCACCGGGAGAAAGGGGCATGTATGCGCCGGCTGCCGGAATTTACCTGCGGGATGACCCCGAGGTGCTGCAATTCTTTTACCGTTTGTGGAAGGAGTTTAATGAAGACGATATCCCCGAACTTCTCCCCCTGGTGCAAAAAGCCCTGCAGCAGGAAAAATTCTGGGGAAAAGATTTATCTCGCGTTCCCGGCCTCGTTGGCGAAACTGTCCGCTACCTGGAAAAAATCCTCCGGGAAGGACCGCGTCTGCTTCTGGAGGAAAGGGGTGGTTTTCATCAGTGATAAAACCCCCGGCACCCTGAAACTTCATCCTGCCGACAATGTAGCCGTGCTTCTGGCGGAGACCTCCCGCCACGGAAAGACGGTGCCTCCCGGGCATAAGATAGCCCTGCGCCATATTTCCAATGGAGAGGAAATTATCAAATACGGTTGGCCCATAGGAAAGGCTACCTCTCCCATAAGAGAGGGTGAGTGGGTCCACACCCACAATATGGCCACCGGCTTGGAAGAACACCGGGAATTAGCCCAACCCCCGGCGTCTGATTTGCCCCAGCCTTTGTGGCACGCGCCTCCTATTCCCGGGGAGTTCATGGGGTATCCCCGCTCCCGCGGATGCGCCGGCATCCGCAACGAAATCTGGATCGTCAACACGGTGGGCTGCGGCCACCGCATAGCCGCGGAAATTGCCCGGCGGGGGAAAGAAGTTTGCCTCGGCTATGGGCTGCAGGGCCCATACAACTTGAGCCACCCCTATGGGTGTTCCCAAACAGGCGCAGATCTCAAGCGGACCCGCTCTCTCCTTGCCTCTCTTGTGCACCACCCCAATGCCGGCGGAGTCCTGGTGCTGGGGCTGGGCTGTGAAAACAACCACATTGACTTTTTCCGGGAAGCAGTGGGAGAGCATGACCCCCACCGGGTGGAGTGGCTCAACGCCCAGGATGTGGAAGACGAGGTGGAGGCCGGGCTGCAGTGCATAGAGCGGTTGGCTCGCCGCGCCGGCGAAGACAAAAAGGAGCCTATGCCCTTAAGTGAACTTGTGGTTGGACTCAAATGCGGCGGTTCCGATGCTTTTTCCGGAATCACTGCCAACCCGCTGGTGGGATATTTTGCCGACGGACTGGTGGGCGCCGGCGGCAGCGTGATCTTAACCGAAGTCCCCGAAATGTTCGGAGCCGAAGCCCCCCTTCTCGCCCGCGCTAAAAATCAGCAGGTATTTGAGCGGGCCCGCTCGGTGATAGAGGAATACAAAGATTACCTCCGCGGCTATGGGGAGGCAGTTTACGAAAATCCTTCCCCCGGAAACCGCGAGGGCGGCATCACCACCCTGGAAGAAAAATCCCTGGGCTGTATTCTCAAAGGGGGGCAATCTCCCATCGTAGATGTCCTTCATTACGGCGAAAGAGTCCGCCAGAGGGGGGTAACCATTCTGGAAGGGCCGGGAAACGACCTGGTTTCGGTCACCGCCCTGGCAGCAGCGGGAGCCCAGCTTGTTCTTTTTACTACCGGACGGGGCACACCTTATGGCGGTCCCGTTCCCGTGATCAAGATAGCCAGCAATACGCCCTTACAAAACAAAAAACCTCACTGGATAGATTTCAACGCCGGGGGGCTTTTACACGGAGAACACATGGACGAAGTAGCAACTTCTCTCTACGAGAAAGTCATACAGACGGCTTCCGGTGAAGTACTTACCCGCAGTGAGCAGGATGATCTGCGGGAGATAGCCATTTTCAAAGACGGGGCCACGCTTTAAAGAAAGGAATGATATTTTAAATGATAACTCATATGCAAACAAACACCCGCTTTTATGTTTTTCCAAATTCCGCGGTTCAATGTGAAGGCGAAACGGTTTACATATTACACCACTCGTTTCAAAGAAGGACCCACGCTTTAAAGAAAGGAATGATATTTTAAATGATAACTCATATGCAAACAAACACCCGCTTTTATGTTTTTCCAAATTCCGCGGTTCAATGTGAAGGCGAAACTTTTTATACCGCCCGCTTCCAAAATGAAGAATACATCCTGGCGCTGAGCGCAACTTCGCAAAAGCAGAAAAGGGCGGATCACCTAAAAGGCGCTGTTTCCACCCTTAACACCCCCGGCGGGGAAGAATGGGAGCTAAAAGCCTGTCCCGCTACTTACGAAAACCTCCTATCTTTCGAGAATAAAGTGGCTACCCAACGCAAGCTCCGTGCCCTCACCCGTGAAGGTTACCGGCATGGGTTGGGCACGGGAAACAGGATTATTATTAGCGGGGACCATATAGATAACCTGCGGGATTGCTCTGCCCTGGGGGTTTTCCCCGGTATTTACGAAGCCACGGTGGCCCGCGACATACCCAACTGGTTTATCCAGCAATCTATAGTGCGCGAACTCATACCCCGCGAGGTCGATCCCGGCCTTTATCCCGATCTCGGCCACACCGGCGGATACGGCCCTGCCGAACTCCTCCGCAGCGGGCTGTTTGCTTATTTCAGCCTGGGCGGCTATGCCGCCGCCGGCGGTTTCATCGGCGCAGATGCCGACCATGCCATCGTCACCGGCGGCAGCGAAGCGGAAATGGAAGAATCCCTGCAACTGAATAAAACCGCCCTTAAAGAAGCGCGGCACTTCACCAAGTTTACGGTGGACACCTGCAACCTTTTTGACTTTCCCGTTTCCCTTGATTCCCGCCAGGAAGAGGGCGTGCGCCGGCTTTTTGCGGAAACCTACAAGGTGAACAACCCCGTTCCCGGCATGCCCCATTTTGAGTTTAAATTCGAGGAGAAAGAAGCCCTGGAGCTGGCCCGCAAATACTGGAAAGCAGTAGAAGTCCACGCCCACCTCTATGAATATATTAGCGCCTGCAGGAACGAGGAAGAGTTTGATTACGAACTTTCCCTGGATGAAACCCCGCACCCCACCCCGCCCCGGGAGCTCCTGTTCTATCTCATTTTGCTCACCGAGTGGTACGACCTTCCTTCCGGTGCTGTTACTTCCGTGGCGCCTTCCCTGGGGTTTGCCAAAAGGTGTGATTACACGGGCAATCTTTCTGAGCTTAAAGAACTGGCCAATGCCTTTGCCGCCATTGCTGCATCCTTTAATGCGGTATTATGTGTGCACTCGGGCAGCGGCAAAGGAGTGGAATTCGGCAAAGGCCCCGGGGTGGATGAAGCCCTGGCGGAAGCCTGCGGAGGTGAGGTTCAGCTCAAAGTCTCCGGCATCTACCAGGAGATAATGTGGCGCATGCTTTACCGTTCCCCCCGCCGGGAAGAACGCGACCTTTTTGCCGCAGCCTGGGACCGCACCAGGGAAATGGTTTTGAACACTCCCTCTCTTTTGTCCCGGTGTGAAGACCCGGAAGGTCTAAACTACCCCCAGCGAAATCCCGAACAGTACTTTTTCCGCCATTTTGCCTACCTGGTGTGGAAGGAATTCCGCCCCCATATTTATGGCGTGCTTACCCCCCGTAGCTGGGACAAATATGCCCGCCAGGTAGCTGAATACACCTCCATGCGCACCGATGCCCTGGGCTTCTCCTCCCCGCCTGCATAGGCAAAAAGGGAAAAATATTTGTAGCTACTCCGGCCGGAATAAAGTTGGATTTCGAAAAGCTGTGTCAACGGGGACGGTTATCATTGTCCCCGAAGCGCAGCGAAGGGCCGAAGGAAGCGAAGCGACTGAGGGGAGACTATGGAACCGTCCCCTCTGACACAGCGGAGCAGCGACACAGCGGAGCAAACCTCGGTAGTCACAAATTTTTTTTTGCAAGCAGAACCTGCAAACAGAACCCGCCACCCCGAATAGTTGAAAAATTTCCCCGCGCTTAGTATAATAAATAGCAGGAGGTGAATTAACTCATGAATCATATTAAAACCATGCTGTTAATGATATTAATGATAGCCGTATTAATTATTATAGGAGGTGCCATCGGCGGGCCGGAAGGCATGACAATTGCTTTTGGCATAGCCCTGGTGCTGAACTTTTTTGCTTACTGGTACAGTGACAAGATGGCCATAACCATGACCCGTTCCCGCCCCTTGAAAGAGGAAGAAGCCCCTCAAATATACGGGATGGTGCGGGAGCTCACTCATAATGCCGGCATGCCCATGCCCCGCCTTTACCTGATGCCCACCGATCAGCCCAATGCTTTTGCTGCGGGGCGCAACCCGAGTAATGCCGTGGTTTCCGTGACCAACGGGCTGGTAAAATTACTGGATCAGGAAGAACTAAAAGGGGTGCTGGCCCACGAGCTGGCCCACATCCGCAACCGCGACATCCTCATTAGCACCCTGGCGGCTGTGATGGCGGGAGCGCTGATGTTCATAGCCCGCATCGGCATGTTTGGCATGATGTTTGGCGGCAGACAGGGCGGAGGCATAATCAAAATTCTTGCCCTCATTTTGGCGCCGCTGGCGGCTATTCTTATCCGCATGGCCATTTCCCGTACCCGCGAATACGGGGCCGATGCTACCGGAGCGGACATTGTCGGCAGTCCCCGCGGCCTGGCCAGTGCTCTCCAGAAAATGGAGGCGTATGCTAAAAGGAAAAAGCCCCTGGAAGTTAACGAAGCCGCATCACACATGTTCATCATAAACCCCCTTTCAGCTAAAGGGATGAGCGGTCTCTTCAGCACCCACCCGCCCATTCAGGAAAGGGTAAAGCGCCTGCAGGAGATGTAGCGGTTATCGGGTTTACTTGAAGATGTACAGGTAGCGATTACAGGTTTCTTTCGAGATAACCTCATAAGCCCCGGTTTTAATGATGTAAGCATAAAGAGAAATACACTTATTATGAGCGCTTGTTTGTGAGATAATCCTTCTCAAAATTTGTTGAGAAGGATTATTTTATGCAGCCGGAAGAATTGAAACAGTTATGCCAATTTAAATTAAATTGATATGCTCTCCCTGTAGGCCGGCACTATCAATTTAATATGGGGAAACCGCTTCTCCATAATTTTTCTAAACTCTTCAAGGTCCACGCTCCTTGAAATAGGCGGAAAGGTATCATCAAAATGGTGCAGGTAAAGGGCTTTCGGTTGCAGTTTTTCCATGAACTGCAGGGAGTATTCGTTCAAATCAGATCTGCCCTGGAAGGGGATGGTAAGCACATCCACCCCTTCCGGGTAAGTTTCTTCCTCATCCAGGTTCAGGCTGCCCATGTGCAGGATCTTTTTCCCCTTTGTCTCTATCTCGAATACCAGAACCTGCCCCTGGGGGAAATTGCGGTTTAGCCGGGCAATTGTTTGGGCGTTTTCCCTATTCCGGATGAGGCGCCGGTTAAATAAAGTAGTGGCTATGAGTTTCAGATCGAAGTTGATGTGCTCTCCCTTCAAAACCCGGATGTTGAAGGGGCCAATCTCTACCCGGTCACCGGGGGTGAGAGAATTAATTTGCTCCGGGCTTACCTCTTCCCGCTGGAGCGTCTCAGCCGCCGTTGGGCAGCAGTAGACTGTCTTTTCCGTTCCCCTCATCAGTTGGGGCACATCCACCAAGTGGTCGAAGTGACCGTGGGTAACAAAAATATCCTTCACGCCCGCGGCGTCTTCGTGAGCATAAGCCCCGGTTTCTTCATTCATGGAGATAAAAGGGTCAAACAGTATGGACGTATCTTCTTCGCTCATTAGAATTGTTGCCGTGCCGAACCATTTTAAATTCAT